>NZ_CP022521.1:6340000-6606717 GCF_002234535.1 Actinoalloteichus hoggarensis | reverse complement strand
CGACGTGCTCCCCTCCCCTCACCGCACCGCCCGCCTGGCAGCGGGTTCCGCGTCGATCGCCGCCCCTCGGCAACCGGTCCGCGGTCATGAACCGATCATGCTGACGCCGTGGTGTGCACAATCGGGTCGACAATCCACAGAGTTGTCCACAAGCTGTGCATGAAGGTACGGCGAAGCGAAGACCGATTCCCGCCCGGGGGCCTGCAGATGTCTCGCGGGCTGCCGGACGAGGCGTGTCGTCGAACGTGCGGGCTCCGGTGTCGGATCGGCGGAGAGGGGCACGCTAACAAGCGGCGGGCTCAGCCACAAGGCGCCCCGCGCGGTCGGGTGAGATTCAGGAGTGGATCGGCGTGGCGCGCCGATCGGATCGGGTGTCTCGTGGTTCGGGAGCGTACCGTATCCCACTCTTCCTTGATCAACAGCGGTGCGCGGGGATGGTCCGGTTTGAGTGGACCAGGCCGCAGCACGTAGTCTCGTGCGGTCTATCGCCCGGTGTCACGTACTCTGGTCTTTCGCACCGCTGGTCCCGCGCCTAGTGCCGGGCCTCGAGGTGCGGCCGACCCGCGGTTCGTGACGACGACGGATGCTTCTCGTCGTCGGCGACGGCAGAGCGTTCACCGTCAGTGGCGGCGGCGCGCCTGCCGCCGAGCACCTGCCAGGGCGAAGACCGCAGACCCTAGCTGTAGTGAAACCGGGAGACTCGACCGTGAGCAAGCGCACCTTCCAGCCGAACAACCGTCGCCGGGCCAAGACCCACGGGTTCCGGCTGCGTATGCGCACCCGCGCCGGCCGCGCCATCATCGCCATGCGCAGGCGCAAGGGTCGCGACAAGTTGTCGGCCTGACCCACTCAGGCCGTGCTTCCGTCGGCGGCCAGGCTGACTCGAAGTCAGGACTTCTCCACGGTGGTCCGGCGCGGACGCCGGGCGGGGCGACCTCGCGTCGTCGTGCACGTGCTGGCGGTGCTGCGCCGAGACGACGGCACGTCCAGCACTGCGGAGGAAGCCATGGCCGAGGGTCAGCGGTCCACCCCCACCCGAGCAGGCAGTGCTCGGGTGGGTTTTGTCGTGAGCAAGGCGGTGGGTGACGCCGTGGTGCGCCACCGAGTCTCTCGTCGCCTCCGTCATGTCTTCCGCGCCCGGCTGGCCGCGCTGCCGCCGGGCACCGACGTCGTCGTCAGAGCGCTGCCGCCCGCCGCGGAGTCGACCAGCGAGCAGCTCGCGGCGGACGTCGACCGCGCCCTGCGCAGACTCGGGATCGACCCGACCGCCGATGCGCAGGCCGGACGTCGAGCCGAGAACGACCAGCAACAGGCAGGTGGGATGTGAGTGACGATCGGTCCGAGGCCGCCAGACGTGCCGGACCGGTCAGTCGTGTCCTGCTGCTGCCGGTGCGTGCCTACCAGCGGTGGATCTCTCCGCTGCTCCCGGCCAGTTGTCGCTTCTATCCGACCTGTAGTGCCTACGCCGTCGAGGCGTTGACCGTCCATGGCGCCGCGCGGGGTATCTGGTTGACCCTGCGCAGGCTCGGCCGGTGCGGTCCCTGGCACCCAGGCGGGCTAGACCCCGTTCCTCCTCGTCGAGACTCTTCCGAGGAGACCATGGTGACCAACGACAATCGCGCCGAGGAGTAGCTTCGTGCTCAACTTCATCTACTACCCGGTGTCAGCCATCATGTGGTTCTGGCATCGGGTCTTCGGGTTCATCCTGAGCCCCGACAACGGGATCGCCTGGGCGCTGTCCGTGGTCTTCCTGGTCTTCACCCTGCGACTCCTGCTGCTCAAGCCCGCCATCAGCCAGGTGCGCTCGATGCGGAAGATGCAGGAGTTCGCGCCGCAGATTCAGAAGCTGCGGGAGAAGTACTCGAACGATCGCCAGAAGATGGCGATGGAGATGCAGAAGCTTCAGTCCGAGCACGGGGTGAACCCGCTCGGCGGCTGTCTGCCGATGCTGGTCCAGATCCCGGTGTTCATCGGTCTGTTCCACGTGCTGCGCTGGTTCTCGGTGCACGACACGGTCTATGTGTTCGGTGAGGCCGAGGTCCAGTCCTTCCGGGCCGCCACCCTCTTCGGCGCCCCGCTGTCGGCCTCCATCTCCAACCCGGTGCTCGGGGCGAGCATCACGAGCATCGCGCTGGTGGCCATCCCGCTCGCGATCATCGCGAGCATCGCGACGCACTTCACGGCGCGGCACTCGGTGCAGCGGCAGGCGATGAACCCCGCCGCCACGTCGAACTCGCAGACCGCGATCATGAACAAGCTGATGCTGTGGATCTTCCCGCTCTTCGTGCTGTTCGGTGGTCCGTTCTTCCCGATCGCGATCCTGCTGTACTGGCTGAGCAACAACAGCTGGACCCTTGCCCAGCAGCACCTGGTCTACCAGCGCATCGACCGTGAGGAGTCGAAGAAGAAGGCGGAGGCCGACGCGAAGGCGGAGGCCACCCGGCAGGCATTGGCACCCAAGCCCGGGCAGAAGCCGAAGTCCGCCGCCAAGAAGCGACCGGCCGAGGCGTCGAAGCAGCAGTCCTCCACGCCGCAGAGTCAGAACGGAGCGGCGCCCTCCTCTGCCGCGGCGGGGAAGAAGAAGGCGGACACCACTTCGACGGCCGCCACGTCAGACCAGTCCGGGACGGCGGAGGCAGGCCGGAACGGGGTGACCGATCCGGTGCGCCAGCGTCCAGCGAACAAGAAGTCCAAGAAGCGTCGTTGAGACGATTTCGTCCTGCGGTAGGCGCTGCCGCAGACACAGCCCGTCTGCTGGACACACTCACGGAGAGGAGAGGCCGGTGTCGGACACCGCGCAGGTGACCGGTGTCGACCACGAGGTCGACGCGGCCGAAGAGAACGGCGACGCGGCTCCCCGCGCCGCAGAGAACAGCGAGGAGCTGCTCGTCCGCGAGGGCGACATCGCAGGCGATTACCTGGAGCGGCTGCTGGATCTGCTCGACTACGACGGGGACATCGATCTCGACGTCGAAGCGGGCCGTGCGGTGGTCAGCATCGAGGGCGGCGAGGATCTGGAGCGCCTGGTCGGTACCAAGGGTGCCGTGTTGGAGGCGTTGCAGGAACTGACGCGGCTCTCGGTCCAGCAGGCCACCGGCGTGCGCAGCAGGCTGATGCTGGACGTCGCGGGCTGGCGTGCCGAGCGGCGCGCGGACTTGGCCGACCTCGGGCGCAGCAGCGCCGAGCAGGTTCGCGACTCGGGCAAGGCGGTTCGGTTGAACCCGATGACCCCGTTCGAACGCAAGGTGGTGCATGACGCCGTCGCGGCCGTCGCGGGTGTCCGCAGCGAGAGCGAGGGCGAGGAGCCGCAGCGGCGCGTGGTGGTGCTGCCTGCCGACTGACCGCTGATCGATGCGTTTCACGTGAAACATGCGAAGGGCCTCGTCGAGAGACGGGGCCCTTCGCATGTTCAGGTCGGGCCTGCTGAGCCGGTCGGGGTGCTGGGTGAGTCAGCGCGGAGCGGCGGGGTTCGCCGCGGGCCTGGCCCAGCAGCCCGTGTCGAAGTCGGGGTAGAGGCCCCGTCACCCGCCACGCGATTGCGCAGGCCGCCGACTCTCCCCGGAGAGCCGGCGGCAGGATCAGATCCCGGATGCCCGGATGCCCGGATGCCCGGATGCCCGGATGCCCGGATGCCCGGATGCCCGGATGCCCGGATGCCCGGATGCCCGGATGCCCGGATGCCCGGATGCCGTGGCGGTGGCCCGACAGACCGGGCGCGGCGGAGTCTTCGGCGGCCGAACTCGCCGGGACACGGATCGTTGTCCGTCGGCCGGTCGGATCGGTGCACCGGACTCCACCCGACGGACAGCGGAACCGTCACAGCGGCCCGGCTGGTCCGTGAGAGCGTGGCGCCGGTCCGCAGCGTGTCGGATCGAAGTGCGCCGGCTCGGTGTCGCGGTCGAGCAGGTGGACGCGAGACGCGGGGCCGAGGCGATGTGAATGCCAGTGAGGCGACCTTCGAGACGAGGGTGGGTCGAGGGCGATCGCACGGGCGACGCGGGCCGGTCGGCATCCGCCACCGCGAGTCATCGACGAAGGCCACCGGCGCACTGCCGACGGCGGGGCCCCGCGCCGGACGGATGCCCCGTGCCGTCTCTCCCCGCCTTCGTCTCCACCCGTCGCGCCATGCCTTGACCGCGCCGCGACGGCGTGCCATGTGGAGGGCCCGGTGCGACAGCGGCCGCGTCGATTCACCGACTTCGGGTTCGTCGGTCGAGGTGGCGAGTTCGAGTCCGCCCACGGACGGCCCGCTTGCCGCGGGAAGATCGTCGGCGAGTATCACAGTTTCCGTAGGCGCACTCGGTGAATCGAGTGGTCGGCTCCCTTCTGGAGGACGAGGGTGGCGCGGGCTCGCGTGGGCGCGATGTTCTCGATGAGATTCGGCTCGTTGATCTCGGTCCAGAGCCCGGTGGCGATCGTGCGGGCCGCCGCGTCGTCCAGGCTCGCGTATCGATGGAAGTGCGAGTCCGGGCTGGCGAAGGCCGTGCGGCGCAATGTGAGGAAGCGATCGACGTACCAGCTGCGGAGATCGCCGAGGCGGGCGTCGACGTAGATGGAGAAGTCGAAGAAGTCCGAGACGGTCAGACTCGGGCCGGTCTGGAGGACGTTGAGCCCCTCGAGCAGCAGGATGTCGGGCTGCCGGACGAGCTGGTGCTCCCCCGGCACGATGTCGTAGCTCAGATGGGAGTACACCGGGGCGCGCACCTCGGAGCGTCCGGACTTCACGTCCACGAGGAAGCGGAGCAGGCCGCGCCGGTCGTAGCTCTCCGGGAACCCCTTGCGCTTGAGCAGGCCGCGCCGGTCGAGCTCGGCGGTGGGCAGCAGGAACCCGTCGGTGGTCACCAGGTCGACACGGGGATGATCCGGCCACCGAGCGAGCAGCGCCTGGAGGATGCGTGCCGTGGTGCTCTTGCCCACGGCGACGCTGCCCGCGATGCCGATGACGAACGGCGTGCGGATGCTGGGCTCGCGGAGGAACTGGGTGGTGGTCGTGTGCAGCGCCTGGTGCGCGGCCACCTGCAGATTGATGAGCCGAGACAATGGGAGGTAGATATCGGCCACCTCGTCGAGAGAGATCGCGTCGCCGAGGCTGCGCATGCCCGCGAGTTCGTCGTCGGTCAGCGGCAGCGGTGTCGCATCGCGGAGTCCTCGCCACAGGTCGCGGTTCAGCTCGACGTAGGGCGAGGTGTCTAAGGTCGTCGGTCGCACCTGTGCAGTGTGCGACTCCGAATCGCCCGATGCGACATGATGTGAGCTATCGGCGCGGTGCGTGCTGTGTCGACCGCGACATGCGGGACACTGTTCTTCGTCGACCCGGACCGGGCCGAAGGCGGTGTTTCACGTGAAACGGGCGCCAGGCGACTGCACGCCGACCTGTCCCGGTCGACTGGCTCTCGCGGCCGTGTTCCACGTGAAACGTCAGATGATGGATAGGCGGAATGGCGAACTCCAGCGCGGACCCCTCCCCGACGAACTGCCCGGCGGACTCCTCCACGACGAATGCCGCAGGCTCCCCCGCCGGCACCTTCGCGACGGGCGTCTCGGCGCGGGATTCGTCCCTCGCGAGCGACGCCGGGGCGGCGCAAGGCGGCGCATCGTCGGGCGGCGGGTCGTCGGTGGAGGGCGAGGCCGCCGCGGTGGCCGCCGCGGCTGAGCGGCTGTTCGGGGATCGACTTCCCGCAGCTCGTCGTTATGTCGAATTGTTGGTCGAACACGGTGTGGAGCGTGGCTTGATCGGCCCTCGTGAGGTCGATCGCCTGTGGACTCGGCACGTGCTGAACTCCGCCGTGGTCGGCGAGTTGATTCCGGCCGGTTGTCGGGTGGTGGATGTCGGGTCCGGTGCGGGACTGCCGGGCATTCCGCTGCAGCTGGCCCGCCCCGATCTACGGCTCACTCTGCTGGAGCCGATGGCCCGACGGGTCGCGTGGTTGGACGAGGTGGTGGCCGAGCTGCAGTTGTCGACCACCGTCGTCCGGGGGCGTGCGGAGGAGCCGGGAGTGCGGCGTGGTCTGCGGGACTTGGATGTGGTGACCGCGCGGGCGGTCGCACCGTTGGCCAAGCTGGCGGGTTGGGGACTCCCGCTGCTCCGGCCCGGGGGACGCCTCTTGGCGCTGAAGGGAGCGTCGGCGGCGGAGGAGATGGCAAGAGACGCGGCGGCGGTGGCCGCCGTAGGGGGCTCTCGGCAGGAGCTCGCCTCCTGCGGAGAGGGGCTCGTGACGGAGCCGACGACGGTGATCGTGGTCGAGCGGGGGAAAGCCGCTCAAGGCCGTGACACTCGACGGAACTCCAGGAAAGATCGGTGACGGATTTCCAGGTCGATCGACGCGACCCGTTTCAGGCGTGGGGACGGGCGGAGCCGACGACCTCTGGCGCAGATCGGAGCACGGCATGTTCCACGTGAAACAACGCCGCACAGGGATGTCCACGGCGTTCGGGGGAGGCTCGCACCGGTGAACGGTTCGCAGAATCAGCAGATCTCCTCGTGGACGCCGATCGCGGAGGAGGCGGAGCGAGCCACCAAGGTTCTGCATCCGAGTGAGAACCTGCCGCGGCCGGCGCGACGAAGAATTCTCACCGTCGCGAATCAGAAGGGCGGCGTCGGCAAGACGACCAGCACGGTGAACCTTGCCGCAGGGTTGGCGTTGCGCGGGCTGAAGGTGCTCGTCATCGACCTCGATCCGCAGGGCAACGCGAGTACCGCGCTCGGTGTCGACCACCGGTCCGGGACCCCGTCCGTGTATGAGGTGCTGCTCGGCGAGATCAGCATCAACGACGCGGCCGCGGTGAGTACTCAGTCGGACAACCTGGTCTGCGTGCCGGCCACGATCGACCTGGCCGGGTCCGAGATCGAACTCGTGTCCATGGCCTCCCGAGAGTCGCGACTGAAGGAGGCGCTCTCCCCCGAGGCACTGGATCAGCTCGAAGCGGACTACGTGTTCATCGACTGCCCGCCGTCGCTGGGGCTGCTCACGCTGAACGCGCTCGTCGCCTCGCCGGAGGTGCTCATTCCCATCCAGTGCGAGTACTACGCGCTGGAAGGACTCGGTCAGCTGCTGAACAACATCGACCTGGTGCGCGCGCACCTCAATCCCTCGCTATGGGTGTCGACCATCCTGCTCACGATGTATGACGGCCGGACGAAGCTCGCCGACCAGGTCTCGGCCGAGGTGCGCAAGCATTTCGGTGATCTCGTGTTGCGTACGGTCATCCCACGGAGCGTCAAGGTTTCCGAAGCGCCGGGCTTCGGGCAGACGGTGCTGACCTACGATCCGGGTTCTCGTGGCGCGATGAGCTACCTGGACGCGGCTCGGGAGATGGCCGTCAAGGGAGCCGAGTTGGAGATCAGATGACGGAACGCAGGGGGGGACTCGGTCGCGGGCTTGCCGCGCTGATTCCCAGTGGGCCGCCCGCGGCCGATGCCGGGGCGGCGACCGACGCACCACAGCGTGGGGACCGTCGAGCCGGGCCCCCGACGGCACAGTCGAGCTCCGCCGAGGCCAGGCTGGAGGCGCTGCTTCGCGAGGAGACCGCGAGCGCGGTCTATCGGGAGGTGCCGATCGCCTCGATCACGCCGAACCCGAAGCAGCCACGGCAGGTCTTCGACGAGCCCGCGCTGGAGGAGCTCGAGCACTCGATTCGGGAGTTCGGTCTGCTCCAGCCGATCGTGGTTCGCGAACTCGGCGGCGGCAAGTACGAGCTGATCATGGGCGAGCGACGCTGGCGAGCGGCGCAGCGGGCCAGGCTCCCCCACATCCCGGCCATCGTCCGGCGCACCAAGGACGATGCGATGCTCCGGGACGCGCTCCTGGAGAACATCCACCGGGTGCAGCTCAATCCGTTGGAGGAGGCGGCGGCGTACCAGCAGCTCCTCGAGGAGTTTCACGTGACACACGAGGAGTTGGCGTCGCGGATCGGGCGGAGCCGTCCGGTCATCACGAACACGATCCGACTGTTGAACCTTCCGCTGCCGGTGCAGCGTCGGGTGGCGGCGAACATCCTGTCGGCGGGGCATGCTCGGGCGTTGCTGAGTCTGGACGACGCGGAGTCGCAGGAGGATCTCGCGGCGCGCATCGTGCGGGAGGGCATGTCGGTGCGTTCGACGGAGGAGGCGGTCCGGCTGTCTCGGCTGGAGGAGCCCGCGAAGCCGAAGGCCGCTCCCCGGAAACAGATGCAGGCACCGGGACTTCAGGATGTCGCCGATCGGTTGTCCAACGCCTTCGATACTCGGGTCAAGGTCGAACTCGGCAGGCGGAAGGGTCGGATCGTCGTCGAGTTCGGGTCGGTCGATGATCTGGAGCGCATCGTGACGATGATGGCGGAAAATCGGACTATTCAGACATAGAAGAGCCGCATCCCGTCACACCGACCCCTTTCGTCACGGTGACGTTTCCTTTTCGGCTTGCCGGCGACTCGACCAAGGGCTCGAACCGCCGGCGAGCCGAGATCATCAGGAGCGAGCGATCGCCCGCTCGATCAACTCGGCGAAGACCGTTCCGAATGAGCGGTCCGCCGCCTCGATCGCCATCGGGAGCAACGACGTCTCGGTGAGTCCCGGTGACACGTTCACCTCCAGGAAGTGCACCCGGCCGTCGGCGCCCACCACGGCGTCGGTCCGTGAGACGTCGCGAAGGCCGAGCAGGCGATGCGCGGCGACCGCCAGCTCCCCCACCTCCGCGGCCTGGGTCTCGGGCAGCCGCGCCGGGGTGTGGAAGGTCGTGAGCCCGGCGGTGTAGCGCGCCGTGTAGTCGTAGACCCCGCCCGTCGGATCGATCTCGACGGCGGGCAGCGCGATCGGTCCCTTCTCGGTGTCGATCACTCCGACCGCCACCTCAGTGCCCTCGACGAAGCGCTCCACCAACACGGCGTCGCCGTAAGCCAGCACCCCGACCATCGCGGCGGGCAGCTCCTCCGCGGTGCGCACCACCCGGGCGCCCAGCGCCGATCCGCCCTGATCCGGCTTCAGCATCAGCGGCAGACCCAGCCGCTCGACCATTCCGTCCAGGACGGCCTGTGCGCCCAACGAACGGAAGGTGCTGTGCGGCAGCACGATCCAGTCCGGAGTGGTCAGACCCGCGGCGGCGATCTCCGCCTTCGCGGAGGGCTTGTCCCAGGCCCGACGGCAGGAGCGCGAATCGGTCCCGACGAAGGGAACCCCGCGCATCTCCAGAACGGCTTGCACCGCGCCGTTCTCTCCCTCCCCGCCGTGCAGCGCGACCACCACGGCGTCCGGGCGATGCGCACCCAGCCGGGACAACAGCTCGGAATCGGCGTCCCACTCCTCCACCGTGACGCCCGCCGAGCGCAGCGCGGCGGACAGCCTGCGACCGGAGCGCAAGGAGACGTCCCGTTCGTGGGAGAGCCCTCCCGACAGCACCGCCACCCAACGATCTGACACTTGCCACTCCCTTGACTGGTTGTTCGAGCACTCGGAGTCCAGGAGGCTCGGGCCGGATCGGCCCGAGCGCCCGCCCGGCCGATCACGGGCGACACCCGATGGCGACGGCGGGATCAGACCGCGCCGTGCGCTCGGAGATCGTTTCTCGGTCGAGCCGAGACACACCATGACAGGGGAACCCGCCCCGCGTCGACGACACTCCCCGGGAGGGGCCGCGTCACCGCGAGCGGGTCGGTCGACGTGCCGATGCAGGCCGTGGGCGGGGGTCCCGTCGGGAGACCGCCCGCGACGCGCATAGGCCCAGGTCGGTCGCAGGCGCTCGGCGAGGTGGCCTCGTGCCGACGGCACGGGCACCGGAGCCTCGGGCACGTGACACCGAGGCCGCCGTCAGGCGGTGTCCGGCCCGGGTGAGTCGGCGCCGAGACGCGGTCGCTGAGGGACACTGCCGAAGGTCGCCAGCAGCTCGAGCTCGTCCTGAAGCACGCCCCCGAGCCTGCGGACGCCCTCCTGGATGCGTTCGGGCGTGGGGTAGCAGAAGGACAGCCGCATCTGCCTGCTGCCGAAGCCGTTCGCATGGAAAGCCGTTCCCGACACATAGGCCACGCGCTGGGTGATCGCCCTCGGCAGCATCGCCTTGGTGTCGATCCCCTCGGGGACCGTCAGCCAGACGTAGAACCCGCCGTCGGGCCGGGTCCAGGTGCAGCCGTCGGGCAGGTGCTGCTCCAACGCGCTGAGCATCGCGTCCCTGCGTTCCCGGTAGACCTCGCGGTACTTCTTGACCTGGCCCTTCCAGTCATGAGTCGAGAGATAGCGCGAGACCAGGAACTGATTGAAGGTCGGTGGACAGAGGGTGGCGGACTCGGAGGCCAACACGAGTTTCTCGCGGACCGCGTGCGGCGCCAGCGCCCAGCCGACTCGGAGCCCCGAGGCGAAGGTCTTGGAGAAAGAGCCGAGGTAGACGACGTTCTCCGCGTCCATCGACCGCAACGCGGGATAGATCTGATCGTCGAAGCCCAGCAGCCCGTAGGGGTTGTCCTCG
Organism: Actinoalloteichus hoggarensis; assembly: GCF_002234535.1. Lineage (NCBI taxonomy): Bacteria > Bacillati > Actinomycetota > Actinomycetes > Pseudonocardiales > Pseudonocardiaceae > Actinoalloteichus > Actinoalloteichus hoggarensis. The sequence continues at coordinate 6,596,284 of NZ_CP022521.1, read as the reverse complement.
ATGACCAGGACCCCGTGTCGAGCGCAGATGTCCAACACCTCGGCCCGGCGGGACACGGCCAGGGTCACGCCCGCCGGGTTGTGGAAGTTGGGGATCGTGTAGAGGAATTTGACGCGCCTCCCGGCGGCCTGGACGGAGTCGAGCGCCGCGCGAAGCGCCTCCGGGATCAGACCCGCCTCGTCCATCGCGACATGCACGACCTCCGCCTGATACGCGGTGAAGCTGCCGAGTGCGCCGACGTAGGACGGAGCCTCGGCCAGCACCACGTCACCGGGGTCGCAGAAGATCCTGGTGACGGTGTCCAAGGCCATCTGCGAACCGACGGTGACCACGACGTCGTCGGGATGGGCGCTGATGCCCTCCAGCGCCATCACCTCGGTGATCTGCTCGCGCAGCTCCGGCACGCCCTGCGCGGAGCCGTACTGGAACGCGACCTGGCCCTCGTCGGCGACCAGCCGGGCGACCTCGCCGGCGAGCGACTCCATCGGCAACGCGGAGAGATTCGGCATGCCCCCTGCCAGCGACACCACCTCCGGCCTGCTGGCCACGGAGAACAGCGCTCGGATCTCCGATGCCGTCATCCCTGCCGTCCTGGCCGCGTAGCGGCTCAGATGGGCGTCAAGACTGCGCGCGCGGCTGCGCGACGCCTGCTGCGGCTCCTGGCTGGTCATCCGGCACTCCGAACTGTGTCTCGTCACGTCCCGACAGGTTCGGCCGAGGTTGGTCCGACGGATGATCGACTGGATCACCGGACGGGCATTCGGCCGAATGAGAGGCGCGTCTGACCCCTCAGTGTAACTTCGGCGGCGGGGGCGCACCGTTACCCTGTACTGGTACAGGCGGCCTCTCATGGCTGCGGCCGAGGCTCGTGCTGAGGAGGTCAGGTGTCGAGAAGCGTGGTCGGCATCACGCTGGACAACCTGCATGAGCTGCCGAAACAGTGTCGGCGCTGCGTGTTCTGGGAGTTGGCGCCGCATATCAGGGAGCAGGCTGAGGAGTTCGGCCAGACCGAATTCGAGAAGGAGGCCTGGATCTCCAGCGTGCTGCTGGAGTGGGGCTCCTGCGGACGGCTGGTCCGAGTGGGCGGCGTGCCCGCGGGCTACGCCCTCTACGCTCCGCCGTCGGCCGTCCCTCGGTCCGGCACCTTTCCGACGTCGCCGGTCAGCGCGGACGCCGTGCTTCTCACGACCCTCAAAGTGATGCCGGAGTTCGCCGACACGGGCCTGGGACGCCTCCTGGTGCAGTCGGTGGCCAAGGACCTCACTCGGCGTGGTGTGAAGGCCGTGGAGGCCTTCGGCCATGCGGAGGGCGAGTCGGAGGGCCGTTGCGTGATCCCGGCGGAGTTCCTGCGCCAGGTCGGCTTCAAGACGGTGCGTCCGCATCCCCGCTGGCCTCGCCTGCGGCTGGAGCTCCGTTCGGCGTTCACCTGGAAGGAAGACGTGGAGGCCGCGCTCGAACGCCTGTTGGAGCCGATGACGGTGTCCACGGAGGCGACGGCGTCCACGTCGGTCGCGGCTCCCGCCCGCTGATCGACGACGGCCCCGTTCACAGGTGCCGTGTGAACGGGGCCGGTCGGTACTCGCGAGTCAATCAGTCGATCTTGGCCAGCTCGTGGCGCAGCAGGTCGTCGAACGTGAAGGTCCCGGTCGGCTGGTCGTTCTCGCCGAGCAGGTAGAGCCGCTTCACGGCGACCAGGATGCGTTCGGCGAGGATGTCGCGGAACGTGGGGTCCATCAGCCGTCGTCGGTCGGCGGCGTTGGTGAGGTAGCCGACCTCGATGTGCACGGCGGGCATCCTGGTCAGACGCAGGACCTCCCAGGTCTTGGGATGCGACCCGCAGTCGACCATGCCGGTCTTGGCGACGACCTCACGCTGGATGTAGCCGGCCAGGGCCTCACCGACGGTCGAGGTGGTGCCGTTGCCCGTGCCGAAGTGGTACGACGCGATGCCCTGCGCGGCGGGCGACGGGTTCGTGTCGGTGTGCAGCGAGAGGAAGAGGTCGGCGCCCGCGTCGTTGGCGAACGCGGCCCGTTCCGCCTCAGGCGGACACGTGTCCGGGCCTCGTACCAGCAGGGCCTCCATGCCGGTGGCGACCATGCGGCCTTCAAGCCTGCGGGCGAGGTCCCAGGCCAGGTCGGCCTCGGCGGCATCCTCGACGACGGCGCCGCGATCGGCACCACCGTGGCCGGGGTCGAGCACGATGCGCTTGCCGCGCAGCCGGGGCCCGGCGGTGCGGACCCGCTCCTGCTCGCGCAGAAGGACCGGCCTGCCCCCGCGAACCTTGGGCATGAGCTGCCGGAGCGACCGCAGCGTCTCCGGGCCGCACACGCCGTCGGCGGTGATCCCGTAGTCGCGCTGGAAGCTCTTCAGTGCGTGCTCGGTCTGCGCGCCGAAGACCTTGTTGGGCCTGCCCGCGTCGTAACCGAGCTCCAACAGACGTTCCTGAAGGGCGAAGACGTCGTCGCCGGTGATCGACTGGCTGATCTGGTAGGCCAGCGGGCGGTCGCCGAGACTCCACCGGGCGTCACGCAGTGCCCGATAGGTGGCAGTGCCCACCACCCCGTCGGTGATCAGACCACGCTGTTGCTGGAAGGCTCGAACTGCGTGCTCGACGAGCCCGTCGAAGACCTGATCCTGGTCGTCGCCGATGTGGCCGTTCGACGACGGAAGCAGGCCCTGCGATGCGAGAATGGCCTTGATCTCGGCAACAGCCGGACCGAAGTCACCGCGGTGGAGCAGTTGCATGTACTCCTCGCTTGACTAGAGCGCCGATGGGACGACGCGAGGGGAAGCAGACAACCTATTGTGCCCTGCTGGTGACGTCGCGACACTTCGGGCTGCGCGCCGAGGCATCCTCACTGGTAGTGCTTGGTTCTGTCGCCCATTTGACGGCTCGTTCACCCAAAGGGGTGGAACTTGCGACCGGTGTCGCGTCGCCCCGGGCGTCGCGCCCACGAACCTCGCTTCCCCGGTTCCGCCGCGTCGATCCCGTACGGCCGGAGCCGCACCGAACCGGGATCGACGAGCGGAGCCGAGCGATCGAACGCGCCCCGTCAGTCGAGGTGCTTGGCGATCTCGCTCATCAGCGCGGCCTTCGGCTTCGCCCCGACGATCTGCGTCACGGGCTGACCGTTCTTGAACAGGATCAGCGTCGGGATCGACATGACCTGGTAGTCGCGCTGCGTCAAGGGGTTCGCGTCGATGTCGAGCTTGGCGATGGTCAGCTTGTCCGCCTGCTCGGCCGCGATCTCCTCCAGCACGGGAGCGACCATCTTGCAGGGGCCGCACCAGGTCGCCCAGAAGTCGACGAGCACCGGCGTGCTGCTGTCGAGCACGTCGGTCTTGAAGCTCTTGTCGGTGATGGTGACGGTCGTGCCTGCCATGGTCTCTCCTAGCGTGTGTGCTGGTCGCGGTCCGGGGCGGATCGCCCCGGACCGGTGGCGTTCGTCGATCGGATCGTGTTCGGTCCGCCCGTGTGGGGCGGCGGATGCTCAGACCGTGGGGACCGGGTCGCCCAGCCCGTAGCCGCCGCCGACCGACTCCGGCGTCGTCTCATGGTGGGCGAGCCACCGCTCGGCATCGATCGCCGAAGAACAGCCCGAGCCCGCCGCGGTGATGGCCTGCCGGTAGGTGTGGTCGACGAGGTCGCCCGCGGCGAACACTCCGGTCAGATTCGTGCTCGTGCTCCGCTCCATGACCCGCACATAACCCGCGTCGTCCAGCTCGACCTGGCCCTTGACCAGCTCGCTGCGCGGATCGTGCCCGATCGCGACGAACATGGCCGTCACGTCGAGGGTCGACTCCTCGCCGGACACCGTGTCGACGAGCCGCAGACCGCTCACCGAGCTCTCGCCGAGCACCTCGGTCACCGCGGCGTTGGTCCGCCAGCGGATCTTGTCGTTCGCCCTGGCACGCTCCAGCATGATGCGGGAGGCCCGGAACTCCTCGCGGCGGTGCACGATCGTCACCGACCTCGCGAACCGAGTGAGGAAGGTCGCCTCCTCCATGGCCGAGTCGCCGCCGCCGACCACCGCGATGTCCTGATCGCGGAAGAAGAAGCCGTCGCAGGTCGCGCAGGAGGACACGCCCCGGCCGAGGAGCCGCTCCTCACCGGGCACGTTCACGTACCGCGGGGCGGCGCCCATCGCGAGGATGACCGCCTTGGCCCGGTACTCGGTGCCGTCGACCATCACCGTCTTCACCGGGCCGGCCAGCGACACCGACTCGACGTCCTCCGGCCGCAGTTCCGCGCCGAAGCGTTCGGCCTGCGCCCGCATCTGCTCCATCAGCTCCGGGCCCATGATGCCGTTGCGGAAGCCGGGGTAGTTCTCCACCTCGGTGGTCGTCATCAGGGCGCCGCCGAACTGCGTACCCTCGAAGATCAGCGGTTCGAGCTGGGCACGCGCCGCGTACACCGCGGCGGTGTAGCCCGCCGGTCCCGAGCCGATGATGATCAGATTTCTCACGTCGGACAACTTCGCCGCCTCCGCCGACTCGCGTGTACACCGTTCTCACTCCGGGCCAGCCTGTCCTCGCCCGCCCCGGCTCCCCGTCAGTCGAGTGAGCCCGGCATCCGGTGCAACACGATCCTAGGCGCGGCTGTTCCCGGGCACGGACGCCTCGGGCCCGTTCGTCGCCTGCGTCTCATCCGGTAGACCGCCGCCGCCGGCCGAGACGCCACGGCGCAGGCATGGACCGGGGCTCGACATCGATGCGTCGATCCCTCGGCTCCTACGCCGTGGCTCGTCTGCGTGCCGCGAGTCCGTGCCTGACCGGGTGTGTCCGTGACCGCCTGCCGGCGCCGCGTCGGGGCACCGGCATCGGCGCCGAGAGCCGAGAGCCGACTCACCCGCCGATCGTGGTGTCTCCCAGGAACCCGGAGTCGCCTCCAGCGCAGTCCTCCGACACCACGACGACGCGGAACCGGCCGAAGCCCTCACCGAGGATCGCCATCACGCCCGGCTGCCCGGACAGCTCCGCCGTACGGGAACCGAGAACGTTGGCGTCGGGTATGCCGCCCGCGGCCAGGCAGGACAGCAGCGTCTCCTCGTCACCGAGCGCGCCGTACTCCTCGACCTCGAGCAGCGCCGCGATGTCGCCCGTCCCGAGCGCGTTCAGATCGTCATGGCCGCCCAGTGCCAACGGCGGCTGCGCGGAGCCCGGCGGAGCCTCTCCCTGCGTCTGGTCGGCCATCGGCGTGCCCGGTGAGGTGTTCGACGGCAGATTGATCGCCACCACGCTGACGACCGCCGCCGCGGCCACCAGCAGGCCTGCCGCCCAGCCCGCGTTGCGCCGTCGGCGCCGTCGGGCGATGTCGAGGTCGACGACCTTCGCCGGCGGTCCCTGCGGCGCCTCGGTGGGCGCCTGCGCGGGTGGAGACGCGGGCAGCGCCGTCACCGTCGCCGGCGATGCCTGGGTGGGGCCGAACATGGCGGCGGCCTCGCGGGCCAGCGCCGCGTCCAGCCGGTCCGCGAACGCGGCGGGCATCGGCGGCACGGGCGGCAAATCGCGCAGTTCCGCCTGCGTGGCGTCCAAGGCCGCGAACAGGGCCGTCGCGTCGGAGTCGGACTCGGCGCGAGGTCTCAGTCGGGCCGCGGTCTCGTCGTCGAGCGCCCCGGCGTGCAGGTCCGCCAGGAGGTCGATAGACCACGCGGCTCCGTCGTCCGAGTCGGGTCGTGACCCGCTGGTGGGGTCGAGCCCACGCCCTTCCCACTCACTGCCGGTCATCGTCCCTCCCGAGTACGTCGCTGCTGGCGCGCGATGTCATCAGATGGGACGTTCGCAACTGCATCGGGGTTCCTCAGGTGCCCGAGAAGTTTCGCCAGGCGGGTGCGACCTCGCGCACAGCGGCTCTTCACCGTGCCCTCGGCTATCCCCAGGATCTGGGCGGTCTCCGCCACGGAGTAACCCTCCACGTCCACCAGTACGATCGCGGAGCGCTGCTCCACGGGCAATTCGGCGAGGGCATCGTTCACCGCGAGCCTGGTCTCCTGCTCGGCTATGGCGTCCCGTGTGATGGCGGGCTCGTTGGGTCCCGCCTCGGGCAGCGGGACGACAGGTCTGCTCTGTTTACGTCTGATGCGGTCCAGACACGCATTCACCACGATTCGGTGTAACCACGTGGTCACCTTGGACTCGGCGCGGAACGAGGAGGCCGCCCGGAAGGCGGAGATCAGGGCGTCCTGAAGGGCGTCGGCGGCGTCCTCCGGGTCTCGCATGGTGCGCAGCGCCACCGCCCACAGGCGGTCGCGGTGCCTCCGGACCAGCTCCGTGAATGCGTGTGGATCCCCGCTTGCGTGGGCCGCGATGAGGTCGGCGTCCGAACTTGCTGGGGCTGTCACACGCCGAGGATAGCGGCAGCCGCCTCACGACCGACCGTCTGCACGCCACGCCCGAGGGCCGCCGGGATGGGGCGCGTCCCGGCGTGGGCGACCGCGGTTCACTCCGCCTGCTGGAAGGTCACCTCGGCGATCCGCGTCTGATGCCGACCGCTGTCCACCGGGACGACCCCGGTCACCCAGATCATCACGTACTGGCCTTCGACGACCTCGTCGAAGGCGAGACTGCTGTCGCCGCCGGTGAGGTTCAGCGTGCCTACCAGGGTCGTCTCCTCGATGCCGCCCGGTGTGGCGGAGGGCGAGGTGCGCACCTCGATCACGCCGCCCGCGCTCGGCGAGTTCACCGTCACCTCGGCGAGCCGAGCGACCTCGGGGAAGGACATCACGAGGCCGACTCCGGCCTTGAGCGCGTTCGGGGCGTCGAACGGTACGTTGTACTCCGAGGTGGCCCATGCCGTCGCCGCGTCGCCGTCGATCGCGTGCCCCGCGCGGTCCGGATGATCCGGGTTCTTGCCCGGCAGCTGCCACTCCGTGACACCCGCGGGTGCGACCGGCCCGGCCGCCACCGGCGGGCCGTCGTCCGGCTCCGCATCCTCGTCGGCGCCGCCCTCACCGCCTTCGACGCCGCTGGGCAGGATCGTGTGCGTCGCATTGCTGCTGCCGCCGGGGGCGAACATCTGGGCGACCTGGAAGCCGAGCCAGCCGACGATCAGCAGCGTGGCCACGCCGAGGATCGCCATGCCCACGCTCAGCTTGCGCTTGCGGGCCTGGTCGGGTTCGGGATCGCGATCCCGCCAGACGTCGTTCTCAGGAGCCGGGTTGCCGATCGGCGACTGACGCATCACGTTCGTGCCGGAGTCCTCGGTGGCGGCCGCCCGCTCCAGGACCGGGATCATCGCGGCCGCCGTACGGATGCCGCCGGTGTTGATCGTGCTGTCCGGCCCGGCCAGCGCCTTCACCGCCGCGTTCGACAGCTCCAGCGGGACGATGGGGCGCAGCGACCGAGGCGTGACGGGCGTGGCGTCCTGTCGCAGCTCCACCGTCGGCACGCCCACCGGGGCGTCCGGCAGCGGCCACCGGCCGGTGAGCAGGTAGAACAGCACCGCGCCCAGGCCGCGGACGTCGTCGGTGGCGCTCGCCTCGGGGCGGACGCCGGGGAAGGCGAAACGAAGCTCGCCGTCGGCGCTCACCCGGATGCGCTGCGGGTGGTCGATGCCCAGCACGAGGCCGACGTGGTGAGCCGTCTCGACCGCGACGGCGAGCGACTGGAGCAGCCGTGCCGCGGTGGCGGGCGGCACCGGGTTGTCCTTGACGAGCTCGGCGAGGTCCGTGCCGTGCGTCCACTCGGCCACCACGATGCCCAGGACGCGATCGGATTCGGCCAGGCCGTGCTTCGCGCTGATCACGTCGAGCACGCGCGCCGCGCCCACGCAGTGGAAGCTCGCCGCGTGCATCGCGCGCTCCAACGCCCGTCTGGCCCGCGCGTTGACCTGTGTGTCCCCTCGATCGCCGACCAGGATGGTCAACGCGACGTCGCGCCCCAGGGCGGAGTCCTTGGCCCGCCACAGCTGCGCGCCGCCGCGCACGTCCTGCCCGATGTTGCCGATCAGGCGGTAGCGGCCGTCGCCGAGCACGGTGCCCGGGGCCAGCCCAGCATCCTCAACGCCCTGGCCGGTGTCCTTCCGGTTCGGCGCGATGTACTCCGTCGGCTTGCCGCTCACGGTCATTTCTCCTGGTCCACCCACTCCCCGGACAGCGGAGGCCTCGGCAGGCGCGCCTCGGAGAGACTCGCGTCCGAGAGTACGGGAAGTCGGCTGTCATCGAGTTGCCACCAGTACGTCATGTTCGGAGTACACCCGTGTGGCGAAGGGCGGTTCCAACACTGGGAGGGACGTACTGAAGGGGGTGCGAGGTTGCTTCCCCGTCTCATATACGTGTGAGGCAGGTCAATCGTTACCGTCCGACCATCCTTCGCACCCGTTGTAGCACCGGGTCGAGCTCCCGCACCTTCAGCAACAGCATGAAGCCCAGCGTGACGATTCCGCAGAGCACCGATCCGACGATGAGCTGGACCCAGGCCGTGCCCGCGCCGTCGGCCTGCGGCATCAGCGCACCGATGCCCTGCGCGGCGAGCAGCGCGGCGCCGCCGCCCCAGATCGAGGCCATCGCCGCCTTGCCCAGCGTCACCCACAGCGCGCGGTTGCCGAGCCTGCCGATCCGATGGCGCAGCCAGATCTCCCCGATGAGCCAGCCGATGACGAAGGTGAAGGAGTTGACGAAGGTGATGCCCAGGACGACCTGCTCGTCGTCGAGCAGTACCGGGCACAGGTAGAGCAGCGGCACCTTGATGGCCGTCATGATGGCGAGGATCAGGGTGGGCGTCCGCGAGTCCTTCATCGCGTAGAACACCCGCAACTGGAGCATGGTGATCGCATAGGGCAGCAGACCGAAGGACGAGACGACCAACGCCTGTCCCAGCCTGCCCGCGCCGCCCGCGCCCTCGCCGAGGGAGAACAGCGAGATGCCGATCTGGGTGCCGAACACCGTCATCAGCACGCTCAGCGGCAGCAGGATCAGCGTGCAGAGGCGTGCGCCGAGCGAGAGGTCCGCCTTCAGCCGGTCGTAGTCCCCGTCGGCGGCGGCCCGGCTCATCCTGGGCAGCACCGCCGTCATGATCGAGAAGCCGATCACGCCGTAGGGCAGCTGAAGCAGCAGCCAGGCGTTCTGGTAGATCGCCAGACTGCCTTCGAAGGCGGTGGCGACCCTGGTCAGGGCGATGACGCCGAGCATGCCCACCAGCGCGTAGCCGAGCACCCAGGCCGCCAGGCCGCCGAACTCGCTGAGCCGGGAGTCCCAGCCCCACCGCCAAGCCGGCTTGAAACCGCTGCGCCGCAGTGCGGGAATCAGGATGGCAGCCTGGGCCACCACGCCGAGCGTGACCCCGACACCCAGCACGAGCAGATGGGCGTCCGTCATCCGAACCGGATCGACGACGAGCTCGCCGGGCAGCATCCAGTACACCAGGATGGTGCCGATGATGACGAGGTTGTTCACCACCGGAGCCCAGGCAGGCGGCCCGAACACCTGCTTGGACTGCAGGATCGCCATCAGGAGGGCGCTCAGCCCGTAGAACACGATCTGCGGCAGCAGCAGATAGGCGAAGGCCGTCACCAGGGCGCGGTTGGCCTGGGTGTCGCCGCCGCTGACGTAGACGGCGGTGAGCAGGGGAGCGGCGATCACCGACAGCAGGGTGCCGACGCCCAGGATCACGGTCGCCAGCGTCACCAGGCGCTGGGTGTACTCCAGGCCGCCGTCGGAGTCCTCCTTCTGTGCCCGGACGAGCACCGGGACGACGATGCTGGTCAGCACCCCGCCGAGCAGGAGCTCGGTGATGATGGTCGGCAGGTTGTTGGCCACGGTGAACGAGTCGTTGATCAGCCCCAGGCCGACGACCCACGCCAGCATCGCCTTCCACAGGAAGCCGGTGATGCGGCTGATCAGTGTGGCGATCGCCATCGTGCCGCTGGCCTTGAGCAGCGATCTGCCTGCCTTCTGCGGCGGCTGGGCCTGCTCGCCGTCGGCGATCGCGGCGACCGGCGACATCTGCGTGGTCTGCTCGGGATCGACCGGGTCGACGGGCTCCGCGGGTTCGATCACCGGAATCGCCCTGGTGCGATCGAGGTCCGCCCCTCGCGCCCCTCGCGATCCGCGAGGGCCGCCGCGCGCCACGCCCGCGGCCGCCCGGCGCGCCGCCTCGGAGGCGGCCTGTCGGGTGCGTTCCGGATCGAGGCCGCTCACCGGGCCCAGGTCGTGCGTCGTCGCCGGGTCCGGTCTGGCCGCGGTGCCCGGCATCGGATCGCGACGGACGTCGCGCGGTGACCTCGGCCCGGCGTGCGCCGGTGGCGGGGTCGGCTGTGCTGGTCCAGGCGCCGGGCGCCCCTGGTGCTCCGGCCGCAAGGCGGGCTCCGATGCGTGGTCGGGTCGCAGGCGTGGCTGCGACGGGGGTACTGGTGGTCGTCTCGGTCTGTTGAACGGCTCGGACGGCGATGTCCGCTGGTCAGGGCGTGGGGAGTGCGCGGGAGGCCCGCCTCGCCGTCGAGGACCGCCCGGCGGATACAGCGGGCCGCCGAACGGGGCGGTCTCCTCGTCGTCCTGGTTCACCACGTCTCCTCGCCGGACGACCGGTCGGGCCGTCTCCCGTCGCGAGCCGTCAGTTCACCATGCTCGCGCCCGGCGGTCAGGAGAACCAGTCGATCGGCGTGGTCACTCACCGGGCCTCTTGTCGCTCGGCTTGTCGCTCGGCGCCTCGGAGCCGGCGGCGGCCGCCTGCTCGTCGGCGGACGGCCGTTCGGAACATTCGCCGTCCGTCGTCTGCGCAGCCGACGGCGCCGAGTCCGACGGCGCTGGATCCGACGGCGCTGGATCCGATCGTGCCGAGTCGGTCTGATGGGCGGCCGCCACCGTGGATGCGCGGTCTGCCTCTCGTGAACCCGGCTCGCCTGCGCCAGGCTCGCTCACGCCGATGCCGGCGCTTGATCCGATCGGGACCGGTCCATCGTCAGGTGTGTCGCGAGCGTCCGTCCCGTCAGCATCCGATGCTTCGGCTTCCGATGCTTCCGATGCAGCCGTGCCCGGCCCGGCAGCGCCCTCGGACGCGGCTCGACCGGCGCGGACGCGACGGACGAGCCGGTAGGTCACCAGCAGGATCAGGGTCGCCCCGGCGACGATGGTGAGGACCAGCGTCAATGTGCCGTAGGCCGTCGACATGACGACGAAGCGCACCGGGGTGCCCAGCTCGGTGCCGCCGGGGGTGCGCAGCGCCACATCGGTGGTGAACTGTCCGGACCTGTTCACCTCGGCGGGCACCCGGATGGCCCGCGAGTTGTGCGCGGGCACGGCGAACTCCTGCACGCTCGCGGCGCGCAGCCCCGGGGAGTTCTCCAGCATCACCTGCACCCGGATGTCCACCGGCAGGTCGTTGGTGACCGCCAACGGCAGCGGGCTGTCGGAGGCGGCCAGGGACAGCGGGATACCCGGATCATTGACCTGCACCCGATCTCGGAGCATGCCCAGTTCGCCGATCGCGCGGTCGACGACGCTCATCGCCGCCCGCTCGTCGCCGCGCAGGCTGCTGGACATGCCCCGCAGCAGGCCGAGTTCGATCGGCTGTATGAGGTCCACCGGCTCGGTGCGCGACTCCGGCGGCACGGACGGGTCGGCGCTCATCGCCGACTCGAACTCCTGGACCTGCGTCGCAGCCCGGGACACCTCGGCCGCCACCGAGGCCTCCAACTCGGCCGCGCCTGCCTCGGGCGGGTAGCTCAGCGCGCTGGCGCCCTCGGGTACGTCGAGACCCTCGGCCAGCGGTGCGGGCACCGCGAGGCCGGCCTCGAAAAGCCTGCCGAGCTCGTCGATCAGGATCGACAGCTCCTCTGCCGTCGGCTGCCAGCGGCGCGGCGGGGCGATCACCATGCGGGTCGCGGGAGTGGCACCGGCGTCGCCGATGGCGCGGAACGCCAGCATGCTCAGCACGTCCTGAAGCGGATCGCGGACGCCGGGCGGCACGGTGGAACCCGCCTGCGCGACCATGCTCTGCGGCTGCCAGCCCGTGGTGGGCGACCCGGAGAGGACGTCGCTGACCAGCGGATCGAGCTGGATCGCGACGGGTGGCGTCTCCGTCTCGACGGATGTCACCACTGTCGTGGCGGTGAGCTGGGACGGCGCATCCGGCAGGCTGCGCGGATGCAGCAGCGTGGCGGTGACGCCCGTCTCGACGAGCGTGTCCAGCGTCTGCTCATCCAGCACGCCGTCGGCGGGCCAGACGAAGCCCTCCATCGGCCGGGTGCCGACGACCTCCTCCACCACCTCCGCTCCCCGCCGCATCGCCAGGTCGATCAGATCGGGACGGTCCGCCCGCGACAGGGCGACCAGATCTGCATCGGCATACGGCATCGCGACCACGCAGCGGCCCTGGGCGACGTCTCGCAGCCGCAGCAGCCAGTACTCGGCCGCGGCCGCTCCGACGCCGTCCACGAGGTCGCCGCCGCCGGACCGGACCTGGTAGCCGCCCTGCATGGCGTCGACCGTCTCCAGCAGGTCGGGATCGACCGCGAAACAGATCGAGCGAGACAGTTCGGAGGCGGGCGGCACGGACTGCTCCATCGCGGTGAGCAGCATGGCGAGCCTGCCCTCGCCGACCAGGGAGGACGCGAGCGTGTCATCCGTGAGGACCGTCGCACCGTCGGCGCCGTCGCGTACCACCCTCGGTTCATCGGCCAATGGCCAGATGAGCGTCGTCGCGGGTTGTGCCGACGGCTCCGCCGACCTGACGCCGGGGACGCCGAGGACGGGCAGCAGAAGGTCGGCGGTCGCGATGCGGGCCTGGTTCCCGTAGTCCGGCATCCCGTTGACGTTCATCAACAGCGGGTAGACGCCGGGTTCGGTGATCTGCAGCCCGTCGGCTCCGCTGACCGGGATGGTCACGGCGAACTCGGTGCTTCGGCCCGCGTCCAGCGGCGAGGCGACGGGATGGAACGCCGAGGAGCCGCTGTTGGTCTCGGATCCGCCTCGAAGGGAGGTGAGGGCCGCGTCGGTGCCGCGCAGCGGCTCCCCACGCTGGGCACGGATGGAGATCTCCGCGATGCTCCGATCGCTGGTGTTCGTCAGGGTGCCGGTGATCCGCAGCATCGGATCGCCGTCCTCGGTGACCACCCGAGGCTCCAGTACGTCGATGTCGAGTTCGGCGAGCGTCTCATCGGCCTGCGCCGCCGCGGGTGGCACCGCCCCCGCCAGCATCAGGGGCATCGAGACGAGCGCGGCCGTCAGTGCGCCGAGGAGCCGCCGAGCCCCGCCTCCGCGGTGATCGATGTGTCGTCTCACCCTCGCTCCGTGCCTGCCTGACGGATCGACCGCGACCGGTCGGTCACGGCGTCCAGCTCGGTCAGTACCTGGTCGAGCCTGCGGACCAGCCTGCGCTCATCGGCGTATGCCAGTCGTTCATCCAGCTCACCAAGCGGCACCCATGCCACCTCGGTGACCTCCACGTCCTCGTCGGAAAGCTCACCACCGACGGCCTCGATCACGAAGTGATGCACCGTCTTGTGCACGCGTCGATCCTCGGCGACGAACCAATAGTCGATCGTCCCCAGCGGCGCCAGGACCGTGCCACGGATGCCGGTCTCCTCGGCGACCTCCCGGACGGCCGCCTGCTGCGAGGTCTCACCCGCCTCAAGATGACCCTTGGGAAGCGACCAGAGCAGCCTGCCCCGTCGATCCAGCCGCCCAATGATCGCAGCGTTGGCTTTCGCCGCATCGAGCACCAGCCCGCCTGCCGACGTCTCGTCCACGGTATGGAGGCGCCGACGCCGCCTCCGGTTCCGGCGTCGCGGCTTAGCACCGCCGGAACGACCGGATGACGTGGGCATACCTGGATGGTAATCCGACCGGTCGATGCCCGTCTGGTTCCGATGCCACATCGCCGACGCCGCGGACGAGCCCGACGTGCCACGCCCGCCGAGGCGATACCCTCGCTCACCGTGTCTTGTTCCGTGCCCGACTCCCAGTCGATGACCGATGCCGTCGACGCCGCCCGCGTCGCCCCACAGGAGGCCGTGGCGACGCTACTGCGAACGACCCCGGTCGCCGCGGAGCTGGCGGCGCGCTTCGCCGAGGCGGGCCACCGGTTGTACCTGGTGGGCGGCAGTGTCCGTGACGCGCTGCTCGGCAGGCTGGGCACCGATCTCGACTTCACCACCGACGCGCGTCCGCCCGAGGTGCTGAGGCTGGTCCGAGGCTGGGCCGAGGCGGTGTGGGACACCGGCATCGAGTTCGGCACGATCGGCGCCGCCCGGCACGGCGCGATGCTGGAGATCACCACCTTCCGCGCCGATCGGTACGACCGAGTGGGCCGCAATCCCGAGGTGGTCTACGGCGACGACATCGAGGGTGATCTCGTCCGACGGGACTTCACCGTCAACGCGATGGCCGTCGACCTCGTCGCCGCGGGATCCGTCGCGATCGGCGGCGAGGACACGAGCGCCGAGGCGGGGGGCGTCGATGCCGGGGGAGCCTGCGGCGGTGTCGGGGGAGCCTGCGGCGGTGTCGGGGATCCGGCGACCTGGTTCGTCGATCCGCACGGCGGGCTGGCCGCGTTGGCGGCCCGCAGGCTGGACACCCCGGCCACGCCGCAGGAGTCGTTCGCCGATGATCCGCTGCGGATGCTGCGGGCCGCTCGGTTCGTCGCCCAGCTCGGGTTCACTCCCGCGCCCAGGGTGGTCGAGGCGATGACGTCGATGGCGGACGAGATCAAGCGGATCACCGTCGAGCGCGTCCAGGCCGAACTCGCCAAGCTGATGTGCGGCACGACGCCACGGCACGGGATCGAGCTGCTGGTGGACACCGGCCTCGCCGACCACATCCTGCCCGAGGTGCCCGCCATGCGGCTGGAGATCGACGAGCATCATCAGCACAAGGACGTCTACCGGCATTCGCTGGTCGTCCTGGACCAGGCCGTGGAGCTGGAACGTCGGGACGCTCCGGACGGGAAGGCCGACCTGGTGCTGCGGCTGGCGGCGCTGCTCCACGACATCGGCAAGCCCGATACCCGTCGGTTCGAGTCCGGCGGCGGCGTGAGCTTCCACCACCACGAGGTGGTCGGCGCCAAGATGACCAGAAGGCGGCTTCGGGAGCTGCGATTTCCCAAGGACGTCATCGAACAGGTCTCCCAGCTCGTCTACCTCCACCTGCGTTTCCACGGCTACGGCACCGGGGAGTGGACCGACTCGGCGGTGCGTCGCTATGTGACCGACGCCGGGCCGATGCTGTCCCGGCTGCACAAGCTGGTCCGGGCCGACTGCACCACCCGGAACCGGCGCAAGGCCAACGCCCTCCAGCGGTCCTATGACGATCTGGAGGCTCGTATCGCCAGGCTGCTCGCCGAGGAGGACCTCAAACGGGTCAGGCCCGATCTGGACGGCAACGCGATCATGGAGCTGCTCGGCGTGCCGCCGGGCCCGCTCGTGGGCATGGCGTGGAAGCATCTCAAGGAGCTTCGGCTCGATCGGGGCCCGCTGAGCAGGCAGGAGGCCGAGGAGGAGCTGCTGCGGTGGGCGGCCGACCAGGGCATCCAGCCGCCTGAGCGTCCCTGAACCGCACGCGATCACTCCACCGGGCCCTCGGGTGTCGGGTTCGACGCGCCGATGGTGAGGTGTGCTCGAGTCGGACCGGGCTGCTCCCGGCGATGCCGTGTCCTCTGACGGCTCCGTGGTCTCCGGCTATGCCGTGGCCTCTGCCGATGCCGTGGCGGCCGGTGGTGCGACGGCTCCCCCCGACGGAGCCGTGCGGTACTCCTTCGGCACGGGGGACGCTCCGCCGACGGTCTGGACGAGCGAACCAGACGCGGTCGTGGGTGGAACCGGGACTCCGGACGCGGTGCGGCTGGACTTCACGGGCGACGGTCGCGCCGTCGACCTGCTCTGGGACTCCGACGCCGACGGCATCGCGGACACGGCCCTGCTGGACCTCGACGGTGACGGCCTCGTGGACGCCGCGTTCACCGATCCCGACGGACTCGGGGTCTGGAACGCGCCGGGCACGCTTCCCGCGACGGCGGCCGACTCGGACGAGGGCAGGCCCGCGCGGCCGGACCTGCATTGGACGGATGCACGCGGCGACGAGCAGATCGCGGTCGCCGAACTCGACGTCGACGGGGACGGCCTGTCGGACGCGGCGTGGGCGGATCACGACGGCGACGGCCGCCGGGACGAGCTGATCGTCGACGTCGACGGCGATGGGATCGTCGACGAGGTCTATCTCGACGGCGACCACGGCATCCTCGGCGGGGTTCTGCTCGATCTGAACGGGGACGGGGTGATGGACGTCCGGCTGATCGACGTCGACGGCGACGGCGAGATGGACGAGGTGCTCCGCCGCGGCGAGCCCGGCTTCTGACGACCCGCTCGCGGCTTGATCCACGCCCGATCGCGGACTCCCCGGACGTCCCCGGCGAGTTCGTGGTCATCCGTTCGCCTGCGAGGCCACCCACTGAGACGTCCGAGCCGGGATGCCTCCGGACTCGTCCCGCCGGAAGCGGCCGCCGATGCCGCCGATGCCATGGTCGGGTCCCGTGTGGCTTCCCGGGCTGGTGTCTGCTGCGTCCGCCCCCTGTGAAGCCACTCGCAGCGGATCGGCCCCGGCGGAGACAGTCCGGCGGAGTCGGTCGCTGCCGCGTCGACGCAGGTCGAGACCCGCAGGTCGCGGTTCATCGCGGTGTCGGGCGGCCCGAGTGGGAATCGCGGGAGGCGGCGACGCGGTCAAGGGTGGACTCCGCTTCGACCGGTCGCGGATCAGAAGGCGGGTGAGGGTGGGATCATGTCGGCGTGCAACCCGACGTCGAGGTGGGACCGGGCAGCCTGCTGGTGGCGTCGCCTGGGCTGGCTGACCCCAATTTTCGTCGCACGGTGGTCTACATCATCGAGCACCGTGATGAGGGGACGCTCGGAGTAATCCTCAACAGGCCTGGCGAGACCGCGGTGGAGGACGTGCTGCCCGAATGGGGTCCGTATGTCAGCAGTCCGCAGGCCGTCTTCGTCGGCGGCCCGGTCGAGCAGAAGGTGGCGTTGTGTCTGGCCGCCCTCCGCACGGGAGTCGACACGGCCGAGCTGACCGGAGTGGTCGGCGTGCATAAACCCGTCGCCATCATCGCCTTGGACACCGATCCGGAGCTGTTGGCGCCGAGGCTTCGCGGACTCCGGGTGTTCGTCGGCTATTCGGGTTGGGATCGGCGACAGCTGGCCGGGGAGATCGAGCGTGGCGACTGGTTCGTCGTCCCCGCGCTGCCGGATGACGTGCTGTGCCCGCCGGGTACGGATCTATGGGGACTGGTGTTGCGCAGGCAGCCATTGCCGCTGGCATTACTGGCGACGCACCCGCTCGACCTACGACGCAATTAGTTCATGAACATCCTTTGGATTTTCTGGCAGTCCTTGTCCGGTCGGGAATGGTTTCCTCGGCGACTACTTCCCTGCCGCCTGTCGATTCTCGCGAACAGTGCCCGAGAATCCGCCGGATCGATACTCCGAGTGGTCGGGGGAGCGCTCAGGGATAGCGGTGACGACGCGCGTGGGGGCGGTCGGTGATGCCCCGATGTAATCGATTCGAGGCTTTCATTCTGGCGGAGAGACATGCCTGGATGCGGCAGGGACGGGGCGAGGTGGGCGCGACCAGGGGCAAGGGGCACCGTGCGCGATGCAGGCACCGCGCACGGTGATGGCCGAGTCCGAGCCGCCACCGCGGGCCGTGTTGAGCCGGGTGGGCTGGAATGGCGTGGGATCACCGCCGGGCACTCGGCGCCGCGGTCCTGAACGGCGGCCGATGGTCGGCGCTGACCACCGACGTCGCGGCGGAGACGGCCGCCGCCCTCTTCTCCGACGGGGCGGCGTTCGGACCCCGCCGGGCTTCGAGGCCGACGTCGGCGAGGGCTACGAGGGCGGCTGCCGATACGGCAGCTTCCTGGGCGATCCGTCGTCCTCCTACGTACTGGGCGTCTCGACCTTCGTGGACTTCGCCCGGTACCTCGGATCGCCGAATTCGCAGACACGGGAGATCGAGGTCCTGGGCTTCCCCCGCCGTGGAGAGCAGGCTGATGGGCGGCGACTTGAGCTGCATCGTCGACCTCGAGCCCGCCGAGGGCTGACGGTCCAGTACGGGGACGACAGCGTCGAGGGACCACCCGACGTGGTTCGCGAGAAGGCGGCGACCGTCGCGGGCTTGGCGATGCGGACGTTGACGTCGCAGAGCTGACCGCGGGTCGACGGGCATCGCCGAGACGAATACCGGCGGGTGCGACGGCCGTCGGTGTCCGCCGAATCCGTGATCGGCGACCGACCGCGTCCGTACGCTCCCGCCGACCAGGCCTGCGGAGGAGGAGCCGGCACGCGGAGAATGAATCGTCGCCGCGAGACGACGGCATCCGCCTCCTGGGGCATGCCTGCGGCGCGTCTCCTCGCGCGCACGGCGCGGGTCGGCTCCGCCATGCGCGACCTGCCACCCGCGATCTTCCGCGCGGGTCCGACGCGTCGGGCGGCGTACCGCTCCGCCGGTCGGCTGCGCGGCCGACGCTCAGGCGATGCCGCAGACGCCGTTTCCACAGCACTGGCCCGCACAGCCGAGGGTGCGCGCGGGCTTCTCCTTGACCGTCGCGGCGGCCCTGGTGCCGAGCACGCCGCCCGCGACGGTCAGCCCGATCAGGCCGAGGACTCCGACGCCGAGGGCCAGCCACTGCGCGGGCCCGGACAGCCCGAGGACGCCCGCGGCGGTCAGCACACCGATCACGCCGGACACCAGCGTCGGCAGGCCGGCGGCGCGGTTGCCGACGCGGAAGGCCTCATCGCTGCGCAGCGTCGCCTCGGTCCGGACTCCGGCGAAACGGTTCCTGGGCAACGTCTCCCGCAGCCCACGCCAGCCGATGACCAGCAGTGCCGCGCCCGCCGGCAGGAGCACCGCGGCCAGCACGACGGCGACCGGGAACGGCAGCGAGCTCGCCTCGCCCGTGGTCGCCTGCGCGAACTCTCGGACGGCCCCCTGGACCGACCCGTGGATGGACTCCGCATTCGTCACTCAAGCAGGGTAAGCGCTGATCGGAGCAGGCCACAGGTCACCCTCACCATGCCGTGGTCGCCGTCACGAGGGCGGGACCGCGGGCGACCGACATACCTCGTCGACGGGAGGGGCGGCCCCGGTATGCTTGGGTGATGAGCACGGGTCGCCTGCTCCTTAGTACGCCGCGTTGACCAGCTAGGAAGGGTCGACGCGGCAGCCCCTCTCGTCCCATCTGGGCGGAGGGGTTTCGTCTTGTTCGGGGCGCACACGTGGCTGCCGGGGCGACCAAGAGGAAGGAACGGACCCATGGGTGAGGGCAATCCCCATTCCGTCACGCAGGACGAGACTCCGCCGTTCCGCTACACGGCGGAGCTGGCCGCGCGGGTCGAGAGCCGCTGGCGGACGCATTGGGAGCAGCACGGCACGTTCCACGCGCCGAATCCGGTCGGCGCGCTGGCCGAGGAGTCGCTCCCCTCGGACAAGCTCTTCGTGCAGGACATGTTTCCCTACCCCTCGGGCGAGGGACTGCATGTCGGCCACCCGTTGGGCTTCATCGGCACCGACGTCTTCGCCCGCTACCACCGGATGCAGGGCCGCAACGTGTTGCACACGATGGGCTTCGACGCCTTCGGGCTGCCCGCGGAGCAGTACGCCGTGCAGACCGGCCAGCATCCGAGGGTCACCACCGAGAAGAACATCGAGCGCTATCTGGACCAGATCCGCCGACTGGGGCTGGGACACGACGAGCGCCGTCGAGCCAGGACGATCGACGTCGAGTTCTACCGCTGGACTCAGTGGATCTTCCTGCGCATCTTCAACTCCTGGTACGACCCCGCGGCACGGGACGGTGAGGGCGGCGCACGCCCGATCGACGAGCTGATCGAGCAGTTCGCCTCGGGTGAGCGGGCCACGCCGGACGGCAGGCCCTGGGCGGAGCTGAGCAGCAGCGAGCAGCGCGGTGTGATCAACGATCACCGGCTGGTCTATCTGTCGGAGGCGCCGGTGAACTGGTGCCCGGGCCTGGGCACCGTGCTGGCGAACGAGGAGGTCACCCCCGACGGCCGCAGCGAGCGGGGCGACTTCCCGGTCTTCCGGCGCAGTCTGCGCCAGTGGATGATGCGGATCACCGCGTATTCCGACCGCCTGATCGACGATCTGGACCGGCTGGACTGGCCGGAGAAGATCAAGACGATGCAGCGCAACTGGATCGGCCGGTCGCACGGTGCGCGCGTCCGATTCCCGGCATCGGTGGCCGACGGGTCCGAGGAGATCATCGAGGTCTTCACCACGCGCCCCGACACGCTCTTCGGCGCCACCTACATGGTGTTGGCACCCGAGCACCCGCTGGTGGACGTGCTGGGCGCGCGGACGTGGGCACCGGACGTCGACCCCCGGTGGACCGGTGGCGCGGCGACGCCCGCCGAAGCCGTCGCCGAGTACCGCGCGCAGACCGCGCGGAAGTCGGAGATGGATCGGCAGGAGAGCAGGGACAAGACCGGCGTCTTCATCGGGGCCTACGCCACCAACCCGGTCAACGGCGAGCAGATCCCGGTGTTCATCGCGGACTACGTCCTGATGGGCTACGGCACCGGCGCCATCATGGCGGTCCCCGGCCAGGATCAGCGGGACTGGGACTTCGCCACCGCGTACGGCCTGCCGGTCATCAGGACGGTCCAGCCGCCGGAGGGCTTCGAGGGCGAGGCCTTCACGGGCGAGGGACCGGCGATCAACTCCGCCAGTCTGTTCTCGGTGAATCTCGACGGGATGGACGTCGCCGAGGCGAAGAAGACCACCATCGACTGGTTGGAGGCCAACGGGCGGGGCGAGGGCACTGTCCAGTACAAGCTGCGTGACTGGCTGTTCTCGCGGCAGCGCTACTGGGGCGAGCCCTTCCCGATCGTCTACGACTCCGACGACCAGCCGATCGCGCTGCCCGACGATCAGCTCCCGGTGGTGCTGCCGGAGGTCGACGACTATTCGCCGAAGACCTTCGACCCCGACGACGCCGAGACGGAGCCGTTCGCGCCGCTCGGCCGTGCCGAGGAGTGGCTGACGGTCGAGCTCGACCTGGGCGACGGCGTCAAGACCTACCGTCGAGACACGAACACGATGCCGCAGTGGGCCGGTTCCTGCTGGTACCAGCTCCGCTATGTGGACCCGACCAACGACACGGCGTTCGTCGACCCGGAGAACGAGCGGTACTGGATGGGGCCGAGGCCCGAGATCCACGGCGAGTCCGATCCCGGCGGCCTGGATCTGTACATCGGCGGCGTCGAGCACGGCGTCCTGCACCTGTTGTACAGCCGGTTCTGGCAGAAGGTGCTGTTCGACCTCGGTGAGCTCTCGGCGGCGGAGCCGTACCGTCGGCTGTTCAACCAGGGGTACATCCAGGCCTTCGCCTATAAGGACGCTCGGGGCGTCTACGTGCCCGCGGCCGAGGTCGAGGAGCGGGACGGCAGGTACTTCTTCAACGACGAAGAGGTCGTCCAGGAGTACGGCAAGATGGGCAAGAGCCTGAAGAACTCCGTCGCTCCGGACGAGATCTGTGACGAGTACGGCGCGGACACCCTCCGGCTGTACGAGATGTCGATGGGCCCGATGGATGTCTCGCGCCCCTGGGCGACGAAGGACGTCGTCGGTGCGTACCGATTCCTCCAGCGGCTCTGGCGCAACGTGGTCGACGAGGCGGACGGCGAGCTGCGGATCACCGAGGACACCCCCTCCGAGGCGACGTTGAAGCTGCTGCATCGGACGATCGCGGGCGTGCACGAGGACTACGCCGCATTCCGGTACAACACCGCCGCAGCGAAGTTGATCGAGCTGAACAACCACCTGACCAAGACGTACACGGCCGCGGCGGGCACGCCGAGGTCCGTGGTCGAGCCCCTGGTGCAGCTGCTGGCTCCGCTGTGCCCGCACATCGCCGAGGAGCTGTGGTCGCGGCTCGGGCACGGCGAGTCGCTGGCACACGGGCCCTTCCCGGTCGCCGACGAGTCCTACCTGGTCGACGACACCGTGGAGTACCCGATCCAGGTCAACGGCAAGGTGCGTTCGCGGATCACCGTGGCCGCCGATGCCGACGTCGACGTGGTCAAGGCCGCCGCGCTGGCGGAGGAGAAGATCGCCGCCGCGCTCGAGGGCCGGGAGCCCCGCAAGGTGATCGTCGTACCCGGCAGGCTGGTCAACGTGGTCCTCTGAGCCCCGCCGGGTCGGCGCCGAGCGTGCCGACCCGGCGAGCGACTCGTAGGCGCGCTGGCCTGCGTAGATCGATGTTTCACGTGAAACATCGGTTCCGAATGTGTCGGGCCGCGTCGGGGGACACGGTCGGTCGTCGCGGCGTTCGCCTCGTCCGCGTGCGGGCCGGCGCCGACGAGATCGCCGAGCGTCATCTCCTCGGAGGGAACGCCGATCGCGCCCGCGGTGCGGCGGAATCCGCCGCGGTCTCGTCTCGCGGCACTGCTGTCGACCGACGCGGCACCCGGTCGTTCGTGCGTGGCGCCGGATCGCGAGGGGCGGGAGGCGCGCGAGCCACGCGGAGACCCGCCCGGGCTCGTCATCGCCGCGGCCTACCGGGCTCGTCGGACTCGCACGTCGTCGAAGCCGGACCCGCCTCTTGCCGGCCGGACGATCGGCGTCGCCCCGGAATCGGCTCGGGTGGTCACGCGGTCGAGAGGCAGACGGGCGAACCGCGGATCATGCACCAGGTTCGATCACGGCGGCCCCGCCGACCGCGGCGGTGTGAGCACGGCAGGCCGGGACGGTCCGTCGGGCTCGGCGGCTCAGTGGCCGCAGACGCCCGTGTCTTCGGCGAGCTCGGTCAGCATCGCCTCGTAGAGCCGCTCCGCGTTGCGCACGTCGAAGGGGAACCGGCCGAACACCTCGAGGGCGATGTGGCCGTACACCCGGACCCACCAGCGCAGCAAGGAGTGCAGCGCCTCGAGTTGGAGCAACTGCGGCGGCAAGGTGATGTCGAGTGACGACATGTTGGCGATCAGCGCGTCGCGGGCGGCCGTGAGGTCCGCCTCCAGATCGGGTGGGAAGTCCTCGGTCTCGGGCATCGGCATGTCCTTGGCCAGGATGTCGCCGAGCAGTACGAGGAAGATCTGCGCGAACCGGTCCGGAAGCGGATTGTCCTGCCCCGGCAGGTTGCGGACGTCACGGGACGCGAAGACGAGTTCGAACTCGTGGGGATGGTCCAGTGCCCAGGTGCGCAGCCGCCTGCACACGGCGAAGACCCGACCGGACACGTCCGACTCGTCGAGTTCCGCCGTCGCCGAGGTCAGTTCCGCCGCCAGCCGCATGCAGATGTCGTCGCCGACGTGGCGTAGCAGGTCCTCCCTGGAGTCGTAGTAGCGGTAGAGCGCGGGGGCTGTCACTCCGAGTTCGCGAGCGATGGCGCGGAGAGTTACCGAGTGCTGACCTTGTTCCACTAGTAGCTGACGTGCATGCTCCCGAATCTCCAACTCTGTCGCTGCGCGTAGTCGTTCTCGGCGAGTGATCTCTGTCATGCATCCCTCTTCAGAGGTTGTAAACGCCGTTTACCGGCTCGTACAGTAACCCGCTGCGGGTGAGAGTTATTCACCTCGGTTCACATCGTTCACACAACCTAGCCAGGCCGTCGCCTGTGACCAAGATCTGGAGGCCGACCCGGTGTTCGCCAGATGGGGGGCCGCGGTACACCGTGCTCGGTGGACCGTGCTCATCTCGACGCTCGTGATCACGATCCTCGGCGGCTTCTGGGGAATCGGGGTCTTCGACCGCCTGACCCAAGGCGGCTACGACGACCCCAACAGCGAAGCCTCTGCCGCCGCGGCGGTGGCCGCGGGCGCGCTGGAGGGCCAGGCCGGCGACGTCGTGGTGATGTACCGCCCCTCGGAGGGCCGGTCGCTGGACGACCCCGAGGTCGCGGCCGCGATCATGGAGAACCTCGCGGACCTGCCCTCGGAACAGGTCGAGAGCGCGGTCTCCTACTGGCACACGGGAATGCCGCAGTTCGTCTCCGACGACGGCACCGTGGGGCTCGCGGTGATCGGGCTGGTCGGCGAGGACGACGACGAGAAGCTGACGGCCTACGAGGAGATCGCGGAAGATCTGATCGTCGACGAGGTCTCGACGCAGGTCGCGGGCGGCGTCGTCGCTGAGCACGCCATCGGCCATCGCGCCGAGCAGGATCTGATCGCCGCCGAGATCGTGTCGCTGCCGATCGTGCTCCTCCTTCTGATCGTCATCTTCGGCGGAGTGGTCGCGGCCTCGCTGCCCGTGGTGGTCGGCGGCCTCGCCGTCTTCGGGGCGCTGGGGTTACTCCATCTGATCGCGCTGTTCACCACGGTCAACGTCTTCGCGGTCAACGTCGCCAGCATGCTCGGACTCGGACTGGCGATCGACTACGGGCTCTTCGTGGTCGGCCGCTTTCGGGAGGAGATGGACTCGGGTCGCGGCCCGGCCGCCGCGGTACGGCGCAGCGTGGCGACGGCAGGCCGCACGGTCGCCTTCTCCGCCGTGCTGCTGGTCATCGCCCTGTCCGGCCTGATGCTGTTCCCGCAGGAGTTCCTGCGCTCTCTGGCCTACGGCGGCATGAGCGCGGTGGCCTTGGCCGCTCTGTTGTCGCTGACCGTGCTGCCCGCGCTGCTGGGCCTGCTCGGCCATCGGGTCGACAAGCTCTCGCTGCCCTGGCTGGTTCGTCGGCGGCAGCGGTCGACCGGGGAGGGCTGGCGGCGGCTGGCCGACGGCGTGATGAAGCGGCCCGGCCTGATCGCGGTGCCGATCATCGCAGGCCTGGTGCTGCTCGGCTCCCCGTTCCTCAACGCCCAGTTCGGGATGCCCGACGAGCGGGTGCTGCCCGCCGACGATCCCGCCCGCATCGCGACCGAGGCGCTGAAGGCCGACTTCCCGCAGATGGGCGGCGACGGTATTCAGATCGTCCTCCAGGGCGACGGCGCCGCTCCCGACGAGGCCGCCGTCGGCGGCTATCTCGCCGAGGTGAGCGAGGTGGCGAGCATCGACTCCGTCGCACCGACGGGCGCCTCGGACGAAGTCATCGTGCTGGAGGCGCAGGTAGACGGCGATCCCTTCGGCGACCTGGCCAATCAGGCCGTGCGAGACATCCGGGCGCTGGACGCGCCCGCGGACGCCGAGGTGCTCGTCGGCGGCATCACCGCCGCGAACCTGGACAGCCTCGACGCGACGGCCGAGATGCTCCCCTGGATGGCGTTGCTGCTCGTCGGCGCCACCCTGATCCTGATCTTCCTCGCCTTCGGGTCGGTGCTGCTGCCGATCAAGGCCGTGATCATGAGCATCCTCAGTCTCTCGGCGACCTTCGGCACGCTGACCTGGCTGTTCGTCGACGGCCACGGCTCGGGTCTGCTGGGAGTCACGCCGATGCCGATGGAGGCGGGGATCATCGTCCTGATCGCCGCGATCGTGTTCGGCCTCTCCACCGACTACGAGGTCTTCCTGCTCTCCCGGATGGTGGAGGCGCGGGCAGGCGGCGCCACGACCGAGGAGGCGGTGCGCACCGGGCTGGTGCGGACCGGCCGGGTGATCAGCGCGGCCGCGCTGCTGCTGGTCGTGGTGACGGGCGCGTTCGCCTTCTCCGGCATCCAGATGATGCGGTTCATCGGCGTCGGCATGATCATCGCCTTGATCCTGGACGCGACGATCGTCCGGATGCTGCTGGTGCCCGCGGTGATGAAGCTCTTCGGCGACGCGGTCTGGTGGGCCCCCGGCTCCCTGCGCAGGCTGCAGGAACGGGTCGGCCTCTCCGAGGTGGAGAAGCCCGAGGACGACGCCGAGTCGGTCCCGAGTGATCACGAGTCGGCGGGTGACGCTGGCAGGCGGACGACGGATCGAGGAGCCTCTACGTCATGAGCGAAGTCGTCTTCTACACCCGTCCAGGCTGCCCGTTCTGCACGATGCTGCGGGCCGACCTGCAGCGCCGGGGACTGGCGTTCCGCGAGCGAGACATCTGGGAGGACCCCGATGCCGCCGCCGCGGTCCGGGCAGCGGCAGGCGGTAACGAGACCGTGCCGACGGTGAACGTCGGATCGCGGTGGATGGTCAATCCGTCCGGCAAGGAGGTGTTGGCGGCCGTGGCCGACCAGGCACCGGAGCTGCTGCCCGAGGGGTAGGAGCTCCCGGGGACCTAACGCTGCGG
The DNA here is from genome assembly GCF_002234535.1 of Actinoalloteichus hoggarensis. Taxonomy (NCBI): domain Bacteria; kingdom Bacillati; phylum Actinomycetota; class Actinomycetes; order Pseudonocardiales; family Pseudonocardiaceae; genus Actinoalloteichus; species Actinoalloteichus hoggarensis. Next base: position 6,570,196 of record NZ_CP022521.1, on the reverse strand, counting down.
GTTGTCACCGGTCGCCGCGCGGGCGGGCGGGCTGGCACGTTCGTGCCGATCCGCGTGCTCCGCGCGCGGCCGTACCGCGTCCAGCGAAAGGCGCGTCGGCCGCGGTGGCTCCGCCGGTGCGGGGCGAGGGACGGTGCCGACCGCGTCGGGGGGCTCCACGACCGGCACCGCCGACCAGGCTCGCCCGCCGACGGCGGAAAGAGCACCGGTCGAAGGAATCGACGCGGGGAATCCCGATCCGGCTCCCGTCTCCGGCGGATAGTTCGGCGTCGATGGCGTGTTCCATGTCACATCGATGCAACCTTCCTCGAGGGAGATCACGTCAGGCCCGCCCTGGATCGTCGTAGAGGGCGAAGGGGTGGGGCGCGGCCGACGGCCGGACGTGCCCTCGCCGTGCCATCGAACAGCGCTGATCGAACTACATATGACGGCGAGGTCTTGGCGCGGTAAACGTCCCGATACTTGACCGGTCAAGTATCGGGTAGGGCTTGTGTATTCGATTAACCATCCCCTGTAATCGTTATCAGGCGACGGGGCCGTGGCATACGCGCGGCGATTCCGGAGCCGACTGTCGATCAGCTCGAGCAGGACTTCGGACGAGGAGCACGTGGTTGGCCACCATGAAGGACGTGGCGCAGGCGGCAGGCGTGTCCACGGCCACCGTGTCCCGCGTCCTGAACGGACACCCCGCTCCCACCGAGCAGACCCGCGAGCGCGTCCTCGCCGCGATCGACGCACTCGGCTACCGGCCCAACATCCTCGCCCGCTCCCTGCGGCTGCACACCACGCACACCCTCGGCCTGGTCATCTCCGATCTGACCAATCCGTTCTTCGCCGAGGTCGCGCGCGCAGTCGAGAACGAGGCGAGGGAGCACGACTACTCGGTGATCGTCGGCAACGCCAATGAGAGCGTCGAGCAGCAGCGGCGGTACGTCCACACGTTGCTCGACCGCCAGGTGGACGGCCTGCTGGTATGTCCGGCGACCGACGAGGGCGACTGGCTGGGCGAGGCCGCCGAGACCGGAGTGCCGCTGGTGCTCCTCGACCGGCGGATCGCGGGGTCGGTCAAGGTCCCCGTGGTGCGCGTGGACGGAACGGCGGCGTTGGAGAGCCTGGCCGCACACCTCGTGGAGCTGGGCCACCGCCGCATCGGCGTGATCGCCGGGCCTGCCGAGGCCAGCACCGGTCGAGAACGGCTCGACGCGTTCGCCGCGGCGCTGGGATCCCGAGGCGCGCCGTTGGCCGAGCGGATGGTCGTCTACGGCGACTTCCAACAGCAGAGCGGCGCCACCGCCGCCCGGACCCTCATGTCCGGACCGAACCGGCCGACGGCGCTGGTGGCGATGGACAACCTGATGGGCCTCGGCGCGCTGGAGCAGCTCCGCGCCATGGGCTTCTCGGTGCCGGGAGACGTCGGGTTGGCCGTGTACGACGATCTGCCCTGGTTCTCCCTGCTCGAACCGGCGATCACCGCCATCACCCAGCCCACCGAGGAACTCGGCCGCGCGGCGGTCCAAGCCCTCCTCGGTCTCATCGGGCGGGGCAGCGCGGAGAACGTGGTGCTGCACGCGGAACTGGTCGTCCGCAGTTCCTGCGGAGAACGGGCCGAGACCGGCCGAGGAGAAGGTGTATGACCTCGCACGATCCCATGCGGCACCCGGCGGGCCGAGTCCTGCTCGAAGTGCGCGACATCAGCAAGCGGTTCACCGGCGCGCTGGCCCTCGACCGGGTCAGCCTTCAGGTGCGCGCCGGTGAGGTGCACGTGCTGCTCGGCGAGAACGGCGCGGGCAAGAGCACCCTCGTCAAGGTGCTCGGCGGCGTGCACAGCCCGGATCGCGGCGAGATCCTCGTCGGCGGCACGCCGGCGACCATCCGATCGCCGCGGCAGGCACGTCAGCACGGCATCGCCGTCATCCACCAGGAACTGACCCTGGTGCCACGCCTCTCGGTGGCCGAGAATCTCTTCCTCGGTCGCGTGCCGCGCAGACTGGGCATGGTCGACCGGAGACGGATGCTGCGCGAGGCGGTTCCGCTGCTCGACCGGGTCGGGCTGGATGTCGACCCCGCCGCGCCCGTGGACTCCCTCGGCATCGCCCAGCAGCAGATGGTGGAGATCGCCAGGGCCCTGGACGAGGACGCCACGGTGCTCGTGCTCGACGAGCCCACCTCGGCGCTCACCGGCACCGAGACCGATCGGCTCCTGGAGATCATGGCCGATCTGCGTTCGCAGCAGGTCGGCCTGGTGTTCATCACCCATCATCTCGACGAGATCCAGCGTGTCGCGGACCGGATCACGGTGCTGCGGGACGGGCGCGGCGCCGGTGTGCTGCCCGGCGACGCCTCGATCGACGAGATGGTGCGCACCATGGTCGGCCGCGACATCGACGACCAGTTCCCCCGGCACCGCACCACGATGGGCGAGCCCCTGCTGCGCGTGTCCGGCCTGACCCGCAAGGGCGTGTTCTCCGACATCGACTTCGAGGTCCGCGCGGGTGAGGTCGTCGGCATCTCCGGTCTCGTGGGCTCCGGCCGGACAGAGGTGGTGCGGGCCGTCTTCGGCGCCGACCCCTACGACTCCGGGACGGTGGAGGTCGCGGGCCGCGTCGTGCGGGGCGGCGACATCTCCGCGGCCATGCGAGCGGGCATCGGTCTGGTGCCGGAGGACCGCAAGGGGCAGGGCTTGGTCCTGAACTCCTCCGTCGGCGAGAACATGGGCCTGGTGACGTTGCGGGCCGCCACCTCGGGCGGGCTGGTGGATCGCGGTGGCCAGGCACGTCGCGCCGCCGAGATGGCCCGCAGACTGCGCGTCAAGCACTCCGACGCGGGACAGGCCATCCGTGAGCTCTCGGGTGGCAATCAGCAGAAGGTCGCCATCGGCAAGTGGCTGCTGGCCGATCCCAAGGTGTTGATGCTCGACGAGCCGACCAGGGGAATCGACGTCGGCGCCAAGGTCGAGATCTACGAACTCATCAATGCGCTCACCGACTCCGGCCACGCGGTCCTGCTGGTATCCAGCGAACTGCCCGAGGTCATCGGCATGAGTGACCGGATTCTCGTGATGGCGCACGGGCGCATCACGGGCGAGCTGTCCACCGACGGCGTCACCCAGGAACAGGTGATGGCGCTCGCGGTGGCGGCCAGGGAAGAGGAGGACCTGGCGTCATGACCAGTGTCGAGAAGACCGGACGCCGTTCCCGAGGCGGCTTCGATCTGAACCGGCTGCTCGGGGAGAACGGGGCGCTGCTGGGCCTCGTCGTGCTCTCCGCGGCGCTGTGGATCATGGTGCCGAGCTTCGGCTCGCCGCAGAACCTGCTGAACATCGGCGTGCAGGCAGCCGTGGTCGCCGTGATGGCGTTCGGCGTCACGTTCGTCATCATCTCCGGCGGCATCGACCTGTCCGTGGGCAGCGTCGCGGCGCTGTCCGCGATGGTCGGAGCCTGGTCGGCGGCCGATGTCGGGCTGCCGGGTGGACTCGCCCTCGTCGTGGGCCTGCTCACCGGTGTCGCCGCCGGACTGGTCAACGGGCTGATGGTGAGCTTCGGCAGACTGCCCGCCTTCATCGCCACCCTCGCCATGCTGAGCATCGCCAGGGGTCTGACGCTGGTCGTCTCTCAGGGCAGGCCCGTCGGCACTCCGGAGGAGATCAGCTTCCTCGGCTCGACCGTCGAAGCAGGGCCGATCCAGCTGCCGATGCCGGTCCTCATCCTGATCGGGATGTTCCTCGTGACCGGCTTCGTCCTCACCCGCACGTACTCGGGCCGGGCGATGTACGCGATCGGCGGCAACGAGGAGGCCGCCCGGCTGTCCGGAATCAGCGTGCGCAACCAGAAGCTGATCGTCTACGCCCTGTCTGGTCTGTTCGCGGCGATGGCAGGCATGATGCTCGCCGGCCGGCTGTCCTCGGCGGGACCGCAGGCCGCCGTCGGCTACGAGCTCGATGCGATCGCCGCGGTCGTCATCGGCGGAGCCTCGCTGTCCGGCGGGGTCGGGCGCGCCACCGGAACGCTGGTGGGCGCGCTGGTTCTCGCCGTACTGCGCAACGGGCTCAACCAACTACACGTCTCGCCGTTCTGGCAGCAGGTCGTGATCGGTGTCGTGATCGCGCTGGCAGTGCTGGTGGACACCGTCCGCAGACGCGGCAGGTGAGTCGTCCCGGCTCGTGCCGGGGCGGGGAACTCGGGGCGACCCGAGGAAGGAGTGAAGTGCAGATGCGAGGGGCATACCGGACGGGCGTGACCGTCCTTGCCGTCGCCGCTCTCGGGTTCGCCGCGGGCTGCGGTAGCGCCGACGAGGGCGACGGCGGAGGCGGCGACGGGAGGTTCACCATCGGGCTGTCGGTCTCCACATTGAACAACCCGTTCTTCGTCGACATCCAGGACGGCGCCCAGGAGGCGGCCGAGGAGCTCGGTGTCGAGATCCTGGTGCAGGACGCCCAGAACGACCCGGCTACGCAGATCAACCACGTCGACACCTTCGTCACCCAGGGCGTCGACCTGATCATCATCAACGCGGTCGACTCCGATCAGGCGACGCCCGCGGCGGCCGCGGCGGCCAACGCGAACATTCCGGTGATCGCGCTCGACCGGTCGATCACCGACGCCGATGTGGCGCAGGAGATCGTCTCCGACAACGTCCAGGGCGGCGAGCTTGCCGCGGACGCGCTCGTCGAGGCGGGCGTCGACGGCGACGTCGTCGTGCTGCAGGGCATCCCCGGCTCGTCGGCCAGCCGCGACCGAGGCGAGGGCTTCCACAACGGCGTCGAGGCGAACTCGGGGCTGAACATCGTCGCCGAGCAGCCCGCGAACTTCGATCGCGCCGAGGGCCTGGACGTGATGCGGGACATCCTGCAGTCCAACGGCGACATCGCGGGCGTCTTCGCGGAGAACGACGAGATGGCGCTGGGCGCGATTCAGGCGCTGGGCGACCGGGCGGGCGAGGACGTCATGGTCTTCGGCTTCGACGGCACGCCGGACGGTCTCGACGCGATCGTCTCCGGCACGCTGGCGGGCACCATCGCCCAGCAGCCGGAGGAGATGGGACGCCAGGCGGTGGAGCAGGCCGTCCAGCTGCTCGACGGCGGCGAGATCGAGCCCAGCATCCAGGTCGAGGTTCAGGCGGTCACGCCGCAGAACGTCAAGCAGTACACCCCCTGACCCGGTGATGAACAGGCGAGCGGACGTGGTGGTGGTCGGGTCGGCCAACGCCGACCTGGTGGTCACCGTCGCCCGGCGCCCCTCGGCAGGTGAGACGGTGCTCGGCGACGACGTGACCACGATCCCCGGCGGCAAGGGCGCCAATCAGGCGGTGGCGGCGGGGCGGCTCGGCGCATCGGTCGCGCTGTTAGGCGCCGTCGGCGCCGATCAGTACGGGGAACTGCTACGCGAGTCACTGCGGTCGGCGAACGTCGACACCGGCCTGCTGCGCACCGCGCGGCGTCCCACCGGGAACGCCTTCATCACGCTGACGCCCGACGGCGAGAACACCATCGTGGTCTCGCCGGGGGCGAACGCCTCGGTGCTGCCTGCGGACGTGGCGGCGGCCTCCCCGGAGGTCGCCGCCGCCAAGGTGATCGTCCTGTCGTTGGAGATCCCGCTGGAGACGGTGCGTCATGCCGTCGAGGCGGCCTCCTCGGCAGGCGTCCGAGTGCTGTTGAACCTGTCGCCGGTCGCCCCGTTGGACGAGGCGACCCTACGTCGTCTCGACCCGCTGGTGGTCAACGAGCACGAGGCGGCGTGGCTGCTCGGTGAACAGGACGATCCCTCGACGTCGGACGACGCGGTCGCCGAACGCTTCATCGACGTCGCCCGCAGACTGCGGGAACTCGGACCGCGCTCGGTGGTGGTCACGCTCGGCCCCAGGGGGGCGGTGACCTCCGACGAGGACGGGACGACGGTGATCGACGCACCCGAGGTCCGGGCGGTGGACAGCACCGGCGCGGGCGACGCCTTCGCGGGTGCCCTGGCGGTGGGGCTGGCCGCGGACCGATCGCTGTCCGACGCGGCGGCCTTCGCGGCGCGGGTGGCGGCGACGGCCGTGACCAGAGTGGGCGCCCAACCCTCGTATCCGACGTCGGAAGAGGTGATCTCGTGAAGCGAGGCGGCATCCTTCATGCCGGACTGAGCGGAGCGCTCGCGCGGCTCGGACACACCGACCAGGTGGTCGTGGCCGACTGCGGGCTGCCCATTCCCGAGGGCCCGGAACTGATCGACCTCGCCTTCCGCTTCGGCGTGCCGTCCTTCCTCGAGGTCGTGGACGGGCTGCTGGCCGAGGCGGTCTTCGAGAGCGCCCTGGTGGCGGGCGAGGTGGACGACGGGAATCCGGAGATCGCCAAGGCACTCGTGGAGCGGGTCGGCGAGCCGAAACGTGTGCAGCACGAGGAGTTGAAGAGCCTGGTCGCGCAGTCACGGCTGGTGATCCGCACCGGTGAGGCGACGCCGTATGCGAACGTCATCCTCCGCTGCGGCGTGCCGTTCTGACCTTCGAGCACCACGGCGACGAACACGGTCGACGCACCCGGGTGAGCCCGGCCCGCCGAGGCGGGCGCCGCGTCGATCGTGTTCTTCGTCGTCGTACGGGTCACATCGAGGCCGTCGGCCAGTAGGGTCTCAAGACCATGGCGGTCACGAATCTGCGGGGAGTTGGAGTCAGCGCCGGGTGTGCGGCCGGCCCGATCGTGCGGGTGGCCGAGCCGCTGCCGCCGCCGGAGTCCGGCCCCGCCCCCGTTGACCCCGCCGAGGAGGCGGCCCGTATCCGGCCTGCGGCCGAGGCGGTGGCCGCCGAGTTGTCCGCCCGTGCGGCCAGGACCGACGGCGAGCCGAAGGCGGTGTTGGAGACGACCGCCGCGATGGCGGCCGATCCCGCGCTCATCGCCTCCGCCGAGTCGCTGGTCATGCAGCGTGGGCTGCCCGCACCCCGGGCCGTGTACGAGGCGGCGGACGCTGTCGCCGGCGATCTGCGGGCATTGGGCGGTTATCTCGGCGAGCGGGCGCGCGACGTGCTCGACATCCGGGACCGACTGGTGGCGCACCTTTCCGGCGTCCAACCGCCGGGCGTGCCCGTCCTCGTGGAGCCCGCCGTCCTGGTGGCACGCGATCTGGCACCGGCCGACACCGCCGACCTCGATCCGACGCTGGTCCTCGCCCTGGTCACCGAGGAGGGCGGTCCCACCAGTCATACGGCGATCCTGGCCCGGGCGCTGCGCATCCCCGCCGTCGTCGGCTGTCGGGGCGCCCTGGATCTCGTCGAGCCGCTCGGTCTGATCGTCGACGGCGACACCGGTCTCGTCCGGGTGCAGACCGGTGAGATCGTCGTGCGGGCGGTCGAGCGAGCGGCGGAGCCGTCCTGGTCCGGCCCGGGGCGCACCTCCGACGGCGAGCCGATCCCGTTGCTTGCCAACGTGGGTTCAGCGGCGGACACCGCCGCGGCGGTGTCCGCGGGCGCGGAAGGCGTCGGTCTGTTCCGCACCGAGTTCTGCTACCTCGATGCGGAGGACGAGCCCGCCGAGCAGGCGCAGCGGGCCGCCTACACCGAGGTGCTGGCGGCCTTCGCGGGCCTGCCGGTGGTCGTCCGGACCCTCGACGCGGGTTCGGACAAGCCGCTGCCCTTCCTGACCGGCTCCACGGCGGAGCCGAATCCGGCTCTCGGCGTGCGCGGGCTGCGGATCGGCCGGGAGGCGGTGGGCGTGCTCGATCGACAGCTCGCGGCCATCGCGGGCGCCGCGGCCGACTCCGGGGCGGTGGTCTCGGTGATGGCGCCGATGGTGGCCACCGCCGAGGAGGCCGACTGGTTCGCCACGCGGGCGCGCACGGCGGGCCTGGAGAGGGTCGGCGTGATGATCGAGGTGCCCGCCGCGGTGCTCACCGCGCAGGAGGTCTTCGACGCGGTCGATTTCGTCAGCGTGGGCACCAACGACCTGGCGCAGTACGTGTTCGCCGCCGACCGGATGCTGGGTTCGTTGGCGGCGCTGAACGATCCGTGGCAGCCCGCCCTGCTGCGTCTGCTCGCGCTGCTGGGACAGGCGGCGCAGCGGACCGGCACGCCGGTCGGCGTCTGCGGCGAGGCGGCGGGGGATCCACTGCTCTCGACGGTGTTGGTGGGGCTCGGTGCCACCAGTCTCTCGATGGCGGCGGGCTCGTTGGCCTCGGTGGGCGGTCGGCTGGCCGCGGTCAGTCGGGAGCAGTGTGTCGCCGCCGCTCAAGCCGCGCTGGACGCGACGGAGCCTGCGGCGGCTCGGGCGGCCGTCGCCGAGGCGCTCAGCTGATCGCCCGGCGGATCGACGAGTCGTGGCCCGGAGCCCCGCACGGCCTCGTCGTCAGCGGCGGGAGTTGCGAATCCGCACGGAGCTGGCCCGCACGGTCCCCTCGAGTCGCAGCCGTCGTTCCGGCTCCGCACCGGGCGACCGCGTCTGGTCCCGGAAGAAGCCGAACCTGTTGTCGAGGTCGATCGACTCGACGAGCGTCGTCCGCGAGACGGTGATGTCCACATTGGAGCCCTTGGTACGCAGCTCGATCTCCACTACCCGCGAGGCGAACTCGGCCTCGCTGAAGTCGAGTCGGACGTCGCCCGCGAGCGCGTCGACGCAGATCGCCGACGGAACCGCCCAGGAGCCGTCGCGGACGAGGCTTGCGCGGGAGACCTTCAGGTGCAGCGGCCGCCGATCGGGCAGCGGAGTGACCACCAGCCCGGGGAGGTCGATCAGTACGACGTTCAGCTCCTCCCTGGTCCGTGACGCCAGGGCCGCGTCGGTGCGCTCGCTGAACTCGTCGAGGTCGATCAGGCCGAGCCCGATGGCCTTCTGCAACAGTCCGATGACGTGCTCACGTTCTGCGTGGGACACACGGAGACGCCGTGGCGGCACCGGATCTGCGGCTGTCACGACGCCAACGGTAAGACATCGTGGTCATCGATGACCACGAATCGACGGCTTTCCACACGGATGCCGATCAGTCGTCGTCGAGGCCGTGCTCGATGGCGTACCTGGTCAGCTCGACACGGTTGTGCAACTGAAGTTTGCGCAGGGTGGACTGGACATGGTTCTCGACGGTCCGATGCGACAGCGACAGTCGCGTCGCGATCATCCGCGCGGACAGCCCCTTGGCGACCAGGCGAAGCACCTCCGTCTCCCGCTCGCTGATCCTCGGCGTGTCCGCCGCCCCCTCCTGGGGCGCCGCCGCCATCCGCCGGAACTCGCCGAGCACCAGGCCCGCCAGGCCCGCGGTGAAGACGGCGTGACCCGCCGCCGTCTGCCGGACCGCGTCCACGAGTTCCGTCACCGACGCCGACTTCACCAGGTAGCCGGAGGCGCCCGCCTTCACCGCCTCCAGGACGTCGGCGTGCGCGCCGCTGGCCGAGAGCACCAGCACCCGGGTGCGCGGCAGGGCGGTGGCGAGTCCGCTGATCGCCTGTACCCCGGAGGACCTCCCCAGGTTGAGGTCCATCAGCACGACCTCGGGGCGCACGGTCAGAGCGACGCGCACGGCGCCCTCGGCGTCGGATGCGGTCGCCACCACGGAGAAGCCGCGTTCGGACAGGTCGCGGGCCACACCGTCCCGCCAGATCGGATGGTCGTCGACGACCATCACCGAGATGGGTGCTGTGCCGCTCATCGCCGTCGCTGCCTCTCTCGCTCGGCCGTCCGGGGCACCCGCGCCTCCCATTCGGTGCCCGCGCCCGGCGCCGTCTCCACCGTGAGAGTCCCGCCGAGTGCGGACACCCGCCCCCGCATCGACAGACACACTCCCATTCGACCGGCGGACTCGGCCTCGGCGAGTCTGCCCGCCGGAATGCCCACCCCGTCGTCGCGCACGCTGAGGATCACGCTGTCACCGAGGTCCTCCAGCAGAACCCACGCGGAGGCGGAGGGTCCCGCGTGCTCGTCCACATTGGTCAACGCCTCGGCGACGACCGCCAGCAGCTCGGCCGCCGTCGCCGACGGCAGCAGGACAGGCGTGGCGGGAACGGAGACCTCGACACGGGAGGTCGCGAGCAGCCGCAGGCCCACCCCGAGGTCGACCTCGTCCGACTCCGATGGCTCCTGTGGCGCGGTGCTGACCAGGTTGCGCAGCGCGACCTCCTGCTCGCCGGCCAGCCGGGCCAGCTCGGCGGCCTCACCGCCCAGTTCCGCGCCCCGTCGGCGGACCCGTGCCAACACCTGGAGCACGCTGTCGTGCACCATCCGAGCGAGCCGTTCTCGTTCCGTGGTCGCCGCGTCGAGTCGGACGGCCCTGCGCAGCCGTTCCTCGGAGTGTCGTGCCGTGACGGCGATCAGTCCGAGCACCAGACCGACGCCGGTGAGCAGCACCGCGTCCCTGACGAGGTCGATGTTGAGGTAGCCCCTCGGCAGGATGTTGGTCACCGAGGCGAGGAGTCCCGCGAGCACGCCCGCCGCCGGTCCCCGCCGCACCGCGAAGACGATGACCGCGCCCGGCGCCCAGATCGTGGTCACCAGCGGAGTGGTGGACACGGCGAGCTGATCCGGACTGAGCACGTATTCGGATGCGAGCACCAACGCCTGGGTGAGCAGGAGGTCGGCGAGCACCAGGCCGTCGCTCCGTCTGGCGGGCTGGAGATAGAGGACTGTCGTGATGCCGGTCCATGCCGCCATCGCCGACAGGACGGCGATCCCCAGCTCCGGCCGACTGTATCGATCGATGTTGACCAGCACGCCGGCTGCCGCGAACAGCAGGGTGACGATCCGTAGGATGACGGCGCCTCGCCAGAGCGGAGTCGTGGTGTCTATTCGACTTCGGGTAACTGGATCGGGTGTACCTGATCGCTCCACGTATTCCTCCTCCGGTGTCATTGTTATTCCGTTCGTGTCTGCGTCGCCCCCCAGGTGGCGGTCTTCTGCTGTCTCGTCTGGTGTGTCAGGCTGACTTGAACAACAGGGGGAGGGCCGACGGGGTGGGGAGCCGTCCGTCGGAGAGGGATTTCTGAGGTGAGGTCACGCTCGGCGGAGCGCCACCCAGGACGGTTTCGCGTCGGCCCTCAACCCGTACACGCGGGGAGGCACCGTGCGGAAGTGGTCCTTGTGGACGCTCCCTCTGGGTGCACTGTGCTATTGGCTGGCCGTCGACGCCGCGGCTCTGACCGCCTCGGCCATCGTGCTGGTCGGCGCCGAGCCGCCGACCGACCTGGACGTCACGCGGTTCGCGGGCATCGCCGTCACCGCCACCGCCGTGATCGTCGGCACCTCGGTCTTCATTCATCTCTCGCGCGACGCCAAGCGAAGCCCGTGGTCGGTGCATGCGTGCTATCTGGTGGCCGGGATCATGGTGCTGCCGCCGAACCTGCTCATCCTGCTGCTGCTCGGGCCCGCCCTCTACGGTGTGATCGTCCCGAGGACCGAGCCGCATCGCTGGTTCTTCGCCACGGCGGGAACCGTGCTGGCCACACTCGCCGGGCGGCTGGTCCTCGGCTGGGAGACGCCGAGCTGGCACCCCGCCCTGCTGCTGGCGGCGGGGGCGGTACTCGTGCTGGCCAGAGCCGCGATCATCGCGCTCGGCCTGCGACTGCGCAGACCGAAGGCGACGGGCGCGGAGATCCTCGGCGACCCGATCGACATCACCCTCGGCATCGTCGCCGTCAGCGTGGGGGTGTTGATGGCCCGGGTCGTCGTCGACGACCCCCTGATGGCGATGCTGGCGGGCGCGCCGATGGTGCTGCTCGAACAGGTCGGCCACCTGCCGCAGTGGCGGCGTTCGGCACAGCGTGACGCCAAGACCGGCTTGGCCAACTCGATGCACTGGGACCGGCTCGCGGTCGACGAGCTGCGGCGCGCCGAGAGCCGGAAGCACCCGACCGCGGTGCTCCTGCTCGACCTCGATCACTTCAAACGGGTCAACGACGATCTCGGGCACCTGGCCGGGGACTCGGTGCTGGCCGCCGTCGCGCTCCTGCTGCGCACCAACATCCGCCGCGGCGACCTCGTCGGCCGGTTCGGCGGTGAGGAGTTCGTCATCCTGCTCCCCACCACCGGCTCGTCCGAGGCCGAGGCCATCGCGCAACGTGTCCGCCGCTCCGTCGCCGACCTCCGGGTGCCCCTGACCACGGCGGAGGGCATCCCGCACGAGCTCTCGGGTCTGACGGTCAGCATCGGCGTGGCGACGACGCAGCGCTTCGGCTACGAACTGCCCGACCTGCTGGCCGCGGCCGATTCGGCGCTGCTCGCCGCCAAGGGGTCCGGCCGCAACCTCGTCACCATGGCCTGATCTCCCGGCGCCCTCGGCCGACGACCCCGGCGGACTCGGGACGACTCCGCGATCGCGGCGCTCGGTCAGCTCTCGTTCTGCTCCGTGTTCTTGGGCGACTGACGTCGGGTGCCGGGCCTGCGGATCCTGGGCAGCACGGCGCGTGCCCTGCCCGGGTTCAGCCGGTGCAGCTTGGGCAGTGTCAGCCGCGGCCGCTGCGGCTCCTCCTCCGGCTCGTTCGCGGCGTCCTGCCGAAGTGACTTGAAGGCGGCGTTCAGCACGGCCAGCAGCGGGACCACCAGCAACGCGCCTGCGATCCCCGCCTGCACGACGCCGACGGCGATGGCGAGGACCACCGCGAGCGGGTGCAGTCGCACCGCCCTGCCGAGCAGCAGCGGCTGGAGCACATGACCTTCGAGCTGCTGCACCAGCAGCACGACCAGCAGCACCAGCAGCGCGGTCACCGGATTCACCGTCACCAGCGCGACCAGCACGGCGACCGAGCCGGAGAGCACGGCGCCGATGATCGGCACGAAGGCGGCGAGGAAGACCAGTGCGGCCAGCGGGATCGCCAGCGGCACGTCGAGGATCAACAGACCGATGCCGATGCCCACCGCGTCGACGACGGCGACCAGCGCGGTCGCTCGGACATAGCCGACCAGCGTGCGGAAGGACCGGGTGCCCGCCGTGTGCACACGGGCGCGGACGTTCGGAGGCACGATCTTGACCAGGTAGGACCAGATCTTCTCACCGTCGTAGAGGAAGAAGATCAAGGTGAACAGCGTCAGGAGGATGCCCGCCATCAGCTCGCCGACCGTCGCCGCGGTCGACAGCGCGCCGGAGGTGATGATCTCCTGATTCTCCTGGATCATGTCGATCAGACCGGCCAGGAACTGGTCGATCTGCTCCTGCTCCAGGTTGAGCGGGCCGTTGATCAGCCAGCTGCGGATCGTCTCCACGCTCGCCGTCAGCCGGACGACCATCTCGGGCAGGCCATCGGTGAACGCGCTGATCACGAAGGTCAGCACGCCCGCCACGATCGCCAGTCCCGCGATCAGGACGAATCCCGCCGCCAGCCCCCTGGGGACCCCCGATCTGGTCAATCGGTTGACGGCGGGCGCCATTAACGCGGAGAGCAGCAGCGCCACCGCGATGGGGATCACGACGACTCTCGTCGCCACCACGATCCACATCAACACCCACAGCGCCGCGGCGATGATGAGCAGCCGCCAACAGACCGCACCGGCAACCTGCAGACCGCGTGGTACCGACGAATCCACCGGATCTTGGCTGGTCTGCTTCATCTCAGTCACATACTTACGGTAGCTCGCCGGTCCGAGCGTCCTGCACGGATCGGTCTCTCGCCGCGATGGGGGCTCGATGGCGGATCACGTCAAGCACGCCGATCTCACCGAACCGGAACTGGCGGTGCTGCGCTGCTTCGCGGGCGGCGACGTCCTACGGCTGCCCGACGGCGACGGCACCCGGTCGATCCGGGGCGCGTTCCTCAGCGGACTGCTCACCGGGCTCTACCGGGTCAGGCCGACGGGCATACCGGCCTTACGGCTCATCGGTGCCCGGGTGACCGGTGAGCTGAACCTGGAGGCCGCCGAGGTACGGCACCTCATCGACCTCCGGGACTGCCGGTTCGACGGGCCCGTGGAACTTCAGATGTCACGGATCACCGGGCTGCGGATGACAGGCTGCCGGATGCCCGCGCTGTCGGGCCGGAACATGTGCGTGGACAGCGATCTGGTGCTGGAGGGCGGATTCCGCAGCGACGGCGTGGTCGACCTCACCGACGGAGAGGTCCGCGGCACCCTTCGGCTGGCCGACGCCGTCCTGCGCGGCAGCCCCGATCACGCGCTGCTCGCGGCCCGGCTGAAGGTCTCAGGCTCCGTCCAGGCCACTCGGCTGCAGGCGTTCGGCGAGGTCCGGCTGCGCGGCGCCGAGATCGGCGGCAGTCTCCATCTGACCGGTGCGCGGCTCGGCAACATGGCGGGCTGTGCGTTGGAGGCGTCCGGGCTGGTGGTGACGGGCAACCTCTTCTGCGACACCGGCCGGAACCGCTTCGTCTCCCAGGGTCGGATCATGCTGACCGGCGCGAGGATCGGCGGAGACGCCGTGTTCTCCGGAGCGCGGCTGGCGATCCCGGTGACCTCGGAGCGCCACATGACGGTCATCCCCAGCGGGGAGCTCGATGCCGACGCCGCCCTGGTGGCCGACCGGATCCGCATCGAGGGCAACCTCGAACTGGACGACGACCTGCGGGTGGTCGGCTCCCTCCGGCTGCCCTCGGCCGAGATCGGTGGTCACCTGCACCTCTCCGGCGCCACACTGGGGCGGCCCGCGAGCGTCGCGACGCCGCCCGCCGTCGGCCCCTCGGCCGACTCGCCGCGCATCCCGGTGGCGCTGCTGGCCGACGGGGTCCGGATCGGCGGCGACCTGGAGGCGCGAGCCCGCGTCGGCGCGGCGAACGGCAACGAGTCACCGCTGACCGCCTACGGCCAGGTTCGGCTCGTCGACGCGAGCATCCGGGGCAACGCCCGACTCACCGGCGGACGACTGCACGGCCGAGGGCTGGACGTGCTGCTGGCCGATCGGCTTCACGTCGGCGGCAGCCTGTTCCTCCAGCACCTCGTGGCGGAGGGCTCGGTACGACTGCAGAACGCGCAGATCGGTTCGAGCCTCGACTGCACCGGAGCCCGGCTCACCATGCCTCGATGCAGGCAGGACGGCACGATCAAGCCGTCGCTGGACGCGCGAGTGGCGGTCGTGGGCAAGGACCTGTTGTGCAGCAGGGGCTTCGTCGCGACGGGCGGCGTCCGGGTCCGGCTCGTCGAGGCGGGCAAACGGGTGAGCTTCCACGAGGCGACCTTGGGCGGCGCCGTCGACCGGGGCCGGCAGAGCACCGCCACGCCCGCCCTGAACGCCTACGGCCTGTCGGCTCCGCGCTTCGTGTTCCGGTTCGGTGTGCCGCCGAAGGGATCGGTGATCCTGACCAGGGCGAAGGCCACGTCGGTATCCGACGCCCCGGAGCTGTGGGCGGCGGAGGGCGGCGTGGAGCTGGAGGACTTCGCGTTCGAGTCCATCGCGGCGGCGCCGCCCGTGACGGTGCGGACGCGACTCGGCTGGCTGCGCCGCGTGCTGCCGAGCTATCTGCCGTGGCCGTATGAGCAGCTGGCGAGGTCCTATCGGGAGTCCGGGGACGACGAGCAGGCCGACCGGGTGCTGTTCGCCAAACAGAAGCGACGATTCGCCGCGTTGGGTCCGGTCGGCCGCCTGTGGGGCAGACTGCAGGAGTTCACCGTCGGATACGGCTATCGACCCTGGTTGGCGGGGTGTTGGCTGGTGCTGTTCTGGCTCGGCGGCGCCTGGTGGTTCGAGGGTCACCGGATGGACAAGCTCGACGACGGGCAGAATCCGGTGTGGAATCCGTGGCTGCTGTCGGCGGATCTGCTGTTACCGGTGGTGAATCTCGGTCATGACGGTGTCTGGCGTATCGACGGTTCCTCGCAGTGGACGGCGGGCGTGTTGACCGCCGCCGGCTGGATTCTGGCGTCCACGGCCGCGGCGGGGACCACGCGAGTCCTGAAACGCGGCTGATCGCGTCGTCCGTCTCGATGTCGGCTATGCGTCACGATAACCGGCAGTCCCACTCATCCGAGGGAGTTCGACGCCACAGTATTTCCGGACGACGAGAACGACAGGTGATCTCTACTGGCGATCATTCATCCGGTCCGGTGATCTTCGGGTGCGGGTCTAACGTCGAGGCATTCCTACTGGGTACTGTGATCACCACAGCACGAGGGAACAGACGTTCCCCGGATTCAACGGAATCCGTCATGTGCGGTGATTTTCCAGTCGACGAGAGGCGAACCGGTGTCCGGATCCGATCGGCGGTCACAGACGGGAGCACGCCGCCTGCGGCATGCCCTGTCGCGTGCCCTGCTGATCCTGGGCGGCACGGCGGCCTGCACCGCAGCGGCGTGGACGTTCTCCAGTGCCGCCAGCGCGGACTCGGCCTCTGCGCACCCGTCGTCGTATCCGGAGTCCGGCCGCCCGGCCGGTCTGCTGGGCGGTCTCACCGACGGCGGCGTCTCTCGGCTCACCGACCTCGAGCTGATCGACACGGTCGACCAGGTCGTCGAGGTGCCCCTCGAGGGTGCGGGCCGGCTTCTGTCAGTGCCTCATGCGGACGAGTCCGCCGCGCAGGAAGCCGACGGGAACGACGAAGACGGACCGCTTCGCACGGTCATCCGGCCGATCGGCGAGGCGGCCGACGGGATCACCGGCCTGGTGCGCTCGGAGGACGACTCCGACGACGGCCTGCTGCCGGAGGCGCCCTCGCTGCTGCCACTGATCGGTCTCGACGGCTCGGGCGGCTCCGCCGCCTCGGAGCCGGGTCCCGTCGGGAGTCCCCCGGCCTCGGGGCCGTTGCGCCCTCTCGACCGGCCCACCGATCTACCGCTCCATGAGCAGGACGGATCGGAATCGGGGTCCGACGAGGAGAGGACCGACGAGGCCGAGCGTGGCGACGTGTCGAAAGGCGTCGGCGCGGGCGGTCCTGCGTCCATCTTCTCCGTGATGCCCCGGTCTGCGCCGTTGTTCGTCGCCGAGGCGGTCTCGATCGATGCCGCCGACGCGGAGGCGCGCGTGGCGTCCGGTGCGGGTCGGCTGCCGAGCACGGGCATCGCGCCGCATTCCGCGTCGTCCGCGCACTCCGGCGCCAATCTCGCGGGCGGCGTCATCCCCGGTTACGTGGTCCCCGTCGCGCACTCCCCGCTGCGTACGGCCGGCTCGGCCGTGCAGCCTGCCGCCATCGGCTCCTCGGCTGAATTCGCCGAGCAGCCCGGCACCACTCCTGACTGAATCCCGCACGCGGTATCGGCCTTCCGGCTCGTCGCTGCGGGTGGTTCTCCTGCGTGTCCGAGTTCTCTCCGCCGATGCCGTTCCTGCCCATCCTCGGGTGTCGTCGCCGCAGCGCGTCCACACCCGTCCCTGAACAGGGTGGTCGGGTCCGCAGCGTGATCAGTCCGCCTTCTCGGACCGGCTCGGCCATCCCCCTTCTCATCGCTCTCGGGCCATGAATGACGGAAGGAGAACTCCCATGCAGACTTGGGCGAAGCACCGCAGAGATGAGCTTCCCGCCGGAGGTGCAGGCGGAGACCACAGCCAGGCCGTTCCCGACGCTCGTGACGTATCGGACGAGTGCGGAACTCGACGCGAGAGTCGTTCTCACTCCACCGGCACTCACGCCCGGCGCGATGAACAGCCTTCATTCGGCGCGCATTCCCTCCGTGATTCCGCCCCGCGTCGCATCGCGGAGAACGGACCGTACCGCGATGCATTCTCCTTTCGTGACGGCATTCACCGAGGCGTGCGCGCCGCACTCGTGACCGGCGGCCTGTTGATCGCCGGACCGGGGATGGCGTCGGCCGAGATCGAGTCGCCCGTCACCGATGCCGTCTCCGGGGCACTCGAATGCTGCCCGGACCGCACGGCGGAGGCGATCCCCGCGAGCTCGGCCGGCTTCTTCACCGGATTCCTCGTTCCGCAGACCGCACCGCCCACCGGAATCGCCGCCGAGGTGTCCGGTTCCGAGACCAGCCCCGCCGCCGCGTTCCCCCGCATCAGCAGCGGCTCCCCCGACCTTCCCGTTCAGCAGGAAAGCAGGAACACCATGACGATGCCTGCGGCCGACGACGCGGCGCTCCCCGACTACGACCAGCCTCGTTTCAGCCAGCACCGCCAGATCGCCGAGTACTGGGATGTCTGGGCCGATGTCAACTCGTCCACCGGGACGCTGTCCGCCCAGACCCTCGACCGGCTGCCCGTCGGACCGCTCTTCCACGGCCTGCACCGGGTGATGACCGGGCAGATCCTCACCGAGCCGGCCCCGTCGGCGCCTCGGGGCGTGGACACGACGGCGGAGACGACCGAGTTCTCGTCACGTGAGCTCGCGGGCAGGCTTCATCAGGCGTCGGTGCTGGACTCGTCGGTGACGACGGAGCTGCCGAGGATCACCGAGCTGACCAGGAACGCGGACGACTCCGCCGTCGGCGATCACGTCACCGCGGCGGGCATCGGCACCGCGCGCTCGACGGATCAGGTCGAACTGCCCGGACACGCCGAGAGCGTCCTGCCCGACGGCTCGATGCTTCGGCTGTCGTCGGTTCCCACCGAGGTGATTCGTGCGAGCCTGAGCCGAGGCCCGCTGGCCGCCGCTCCCGTCGCCGGGGACGTCGATCCGCTCGCGGTGTGGGGCGAGCTCCTGCCCGGTGCGGGAGATCTGCCGCGTATCCCGGAGCTGATCGAGTTCGTGCGCAGCGCATCGCTCTCTCCGGTGAGCGTACTGCCGGAGATGGGCAGGCTCGGCGGTCTCGGGGTGACCATGCCTCCTGCGGTCGCGCTGCCCGCTCCCGCGCCCGCCGTCGAGGGCATGGACGCGGCGACGCCCGCGGAGTTCGCCGCCGCGCAGCCGGCCGACTCGGGCGCGTCCGATGCCGCCGTTCGGATCGAGGGCGACGACCGGCCGACGGTGGAGCTGCCCCGGGTGTGGGCGCTCGCCGAGGAGCCTGCCGATCTGCCGATGCTGCCCGCGATCCAGGCCAAGTCGTGGGGACTGCCCGGTCCGACCGATCTGCCGGAGATTCCTGAGCTGGCCGACGAGTTCGGCTCGGTGTCGCTGAGCGACCCGGCGATGGTGATGGTGAGCCTGCCCACACCGACGGCGCCGACTGGCGACACGGTCGCCGAGGGCGGCGCCGTCGTGGTCCGGCTGCCCGCGAGTGTTGCCGGGGGCGCCGACGGGACAGAGGCGACCACTCGGCCGGCCGCCGAGGAGGGATCAAGCGAGACGGGCGCTTTTGCCGCAGGCGAGCAGAGCGCGGCCGGGTCCGGGACAGCGGCTCTTGCGGATTCCGACGACTCCCGGCAGCGCGGCCTGGAGGGGCTCGGCCTCGGTGACGGTCTGCCGCTCGGCCGGCCTGGCGCGTCCCTGGAGTTCGATGCGCTCAACGGCATGAACGAACTTCCGCTGCTCGGCCGGGAGGCTCCCGCCCTGAGCACACTGGACACCGCCGTGCTGCTGCGAGACGTCACCGGCGAGGAGTCCGGCGACCTCGCGGCACGACACTGACTCCGACGGAGAGTTCGCCCGGTTCGACAGGAGCGGGTCGTCGAGGCCAAGGCCTCCGGCGACCCGCTTCCGTCGTGTCGGCCGATGACCGACTGTCGGGTGTGGTCGACCGACGAGCTGGGAGGCGGGGTCGGCCGGTAGTCCCGGTGGCATCGCGCGGGGCCGTGTCGACGAGCCTGTGTCCACGGGCGCTGTCGGTGGAGTCGTCCGCTCGGTGGCGGCTGTCCGCGTCGGTCGAGGCGATGGAGCGCCGCCGGGAATCGGCGGCGTCGGTGGACCGGGAGTGGAGCGTGTTCGGGGCCTGGGGCGCATCCGGGAGTCTGAAGCGCATCGGGAAGCCGCCGAAGATCGGTGCCCTTCCGAAGGAGCCGTCGCGTCGCATGCGCTCCGTTACCCCTTTCGCCTGTGCTCGCCCGGCAGGCACGCACTCCGGTCTGCCGCGTCGGTCTTCTCACCCGCCCTCGCGCCGCCGCACCGCGCCTGCTCAGCACGTCGGCAGGTGCGTGGGCTGCCGGCCGCTCATGCCGGCTTCCCCTGCAGGGCCGCCCTCCCGATGCCTTCCCGGCGCGGTGCCTGCGGACTCCCGACGTTTCCCGGCCCGCCGCGCCGCCGGATTCTCCTCGTTTCCGGCGTTTCCGGGCGTCCCCAGCCCTCCAGCGCTTCGGAAGCTCCAGTGCAGCCCGGCTCTCCAGGGTCCCGGTGCTCCCGAACTTCCGTGGCATCGCCGGATGCTCCAGGCCTCCCGACGCCCCTGGCGAGGGCCCGGCCGGCAGCGTGCCCGGTCGGTGCGACGAACCTCGGCGAGGCCGCGGACCGGTCACGGCCGGGGGCGAGGGGTGCGGACGCCCGACTCGCCGCCTGGCGGGATGCGGACTGATTACCGGTCAGCCACGTCGACGCAGGATCGTCTCGGCCCGGTCGAGCATCGCGACCGACGGCAGGGTCCCGTCGCTGGTAACCCAGGCGGTGCGCAGTTCGGGCCGCAGCCGGACGCGGCCGAGGAACACCGGGCTGCCCACGACGTCGTTCACCCGCGCGGCGATGGCGGTGCCGCTGCCCCTGGGATGCTCGGCGACGATTGCGAACTCGTCGCTGCCGTAACGGGCGACGGTGTAGTCGGCACGAAGACCCGCCTTGAGGCGATCGGCCAGCAGGATGAGCAGGTCGTCACCGCGTTCGAAGCCATGGACGGCGTTCACCTCCGCCAGCCGGCAGATGTCCACCAGTACCAGGGTGACCATGGTGCCCCTGATGTCCGCTCGAACAAGACTCTCGTGGAGCCGGTCGAGCAGCAACACCCGGTTGGGCAGGCCGGTCAACGGGTCGATCACGCCCGCCCGGCGGGCGGGTTCGCCGTCGACAGGTTGCAGGAACGACAACAGCACAGGAGATCCGTGCAGGCTGATGACCTGAAAGCTCATCCACAGTCTGGTCTCGATGCCGTGGGCACCGACTCGTACCAGGGGTAGTCGCAGCAATCCCGGTCTGCGCGTCAGCTGGCCGATGAGCTGGTGGCTGCGGGGCACCGGCGCGCCTGCTTCATCACGCAGCACGTGCTCGACTCGCAGGCCGCCCGTGATCAGCTCCGGTCTGGAGCGGCCGAGCAGCATCGCTGCGAGTTCGTTGGCGGCGAGCACCTCGCCGCCCGCATTCTGTAGCAGCACTCCGACCGGCAGCTCCGCGACGACATCGCCCCAGACCGAGCCGAGTTCTCGTTGTGCCGCCGTCCTCACGGCACTCATTTGGCCCCATACCTTCCGCCGAACGGAGCACTGGAGCTGAGCCTTCCCTGCACTTCGCCCCAGTTCAAGTCCGCCGGGGCGCTCAGACGGGTGGTTTTCTCGGCCACCGATGAACGCTGAGTGAAATGGAGCGGTGGTCGAGTAGTCCCGACTCGGTGGCGACGCTCGTTCGGATCGGGGCTCCGGCCCATCCGTCAGTCTCATTCGCCCGCCGGGATGGGGATCGGGGCGGGGGTCGGACGGCGTGCGCTCGTCCGCATCACGGGGCCGTCGTCACGGGGCCGTGGTGGGTCCGCGGACGGCAGCGTGGCATCCGGCGTTCACCTCCCCGTCGACCTGCCTGGTTAGCGTCCGCCCATGGACAGCCATCCCACCCCCCGACGGCAGGCATCCCGGCGCGCGGTCCTCGGCGCCGCTCTCGGCGTGGGTGCCACCTTGCTCGGCGGTGCCGCCGCGACAGCCGAAGCCCGGTCCGCCTCCTTCGGGCCGTGGCGGCCGCCCGGGTCCGGTCGCCGTCGCGTGCTGCTCGCGACCAACGAGCCGTGGGGCACCTACCACGTGCGTCCACTGCTCACCGAGGCTCGGCGACGTGGCTGGGAACTGATCCAGCTGGTGCCCGATCTCTCGAACATCGCGCCGGAGGACCCGGTCCAGGTCGTCACACCGGGGAACGCCCCGCCTGCGGATCTGCTGGTGCTCAACGGTGCGGAGGACTGGCCCGCCGACTGTGCTCGTCGGCTGCGCCGACTGCCGGTGGCGGCGGCCTCGCTGGCGTATCTGCCCGCCGAGGAGGCGACTCGGGCGGGGGAGTTTCGGGGGCGCGTGCGGTGGGCCTCGGCCGGCTCGCCTGCCGAGGCGCGTGCGTTCCGGGAGTACCTCGGATACCGACCGCGAGTCTGGCCGGTCGGGTCTCCGCAGACCGACGATCTTCCGGCGCGGCGGCCGGAACCGAACACGGTACTCATCCTGACCAGCGTCACGCACCCGGACGAGACCGGTGGCGCGGCGCCGGGCGCCGAGCTGCTGCTTGCCTCGGCCGCGCGGCTGGCCGAGTCGGGCAGGCGGGTCGTCGTCGGGCTGCATCCTCGTGAGGACCCCGCGCTGTGGGACGACTACGAGATCAGCTCGCTCGCCTCGGTCGAGGCCTCGGCGCGGGTGGAGGCGGCCGTCGGCATCCCCGGATCGGTGTTCCCCCTGGTGGCGGCCGTGGGGACGCCGATCGTCGGCTGCGTCGATCCGGCGCTGGCGGTGCCGGAGCATCTGCTGCGGGTGTGCTCGTCGACCGTCGACGACGCGGCCGACGTCGTGGCTGCGGTGGAACAGGCCGAACCCGTCGACGCGCGGACCCGACGCGACGTGGTCGGTCCGGTCGGCGGCTCCGCCCGACGACTCTTCGACGGCTGGGAGCGGATCACCCGGCGACCCTGGCGGTAGGACACTCCTCGATGCCGGATGCCGGATGCCGGATGCCGGATGCCGGATGCCGGATGCCGGATGCCGGATGCCGGATGCCGGATGCCGGATGCCGGATGCCGGATGCCGGATGCCGGATGCCGGATGCCGGATGGCTGCGTGGATCGTCGCGGGTCGGTGAGATTCGGCCGTCGCGACCTCTCGAAGGTCACGGGCCGTCCCGGGACGACGAGGGTGCCGTGCTAGCGTCTTTATTTAGTGATCGATAAATAAAGGCGACCCGTCGGGGAGCGCGGTCACCGGCGGGATGGTGCGCGGATGCTCGGCAGCCACACGACAGGAGCCGGCGGAGCGGTGTCGCTGTCGGTGCTGACGGCGGGAGTGTTCGTCATCGGCACGGCCGAGTACGTCGTCGTCGGACTGCTTCCGCAGCTCTCCGATGATCTCGACGTCTCGGTGCCGACGGCGGGGATGCTCGTCACCTGGTACGCACTCACCGTCACGGTCGGGGGGCCGCTCGTCACCGTCGCGACCCTGCGTCTACCGCGCCGCCTGCTGCTGCCCCTCGCCGCACTCGTCTTCGCGCTGGGCAATCTCGTCGCGGCGACCGCGGACACGTATCGGCTGCTGGTCGTCGCGAGGACGGTGACGGCCCTGACGCACAGCACCTTCTTCGCCGTCGCGCTGGTCACCGCCGTGGCGTTGGTGCCTGCCGGACGTCGTGGTCTCGCCGTCGCCGTGGTGTCCTCGGGTTTCAACCTCGCCACCGTCCTCGGCGCTCCGGCCGGGACCTGGCTCGGCGCCGGCCACGGCTGGCGGGCGACGTTCTGGGCGATCGCGATCCTCGGTGTGGCGGTGGCGATCGTGCTGCCCTTCGCGGTACGAGGCGCCGCGGCGTCTCCATCCGGTCTTCGCGGTGAGGTCCGCGCCCTGCTCGACGCTCGTGTCGCAACCCTGCTGTTGATCACCGTGTTCACTCAGGCCGGGCTGTTCACGCTGTACACCTACATCGCTCCACTGCTCACCGAGGTCAGCGGCTTCGACGCCCGGGCGATCGCCTCGTTGCTCCTGCTCTTCGGTGCGGGCGCGCTCGTCGGGAACCTGCTCGGCGGCAGCCTGGCCGACCACAGCCCGTGGAATTCTCTGCTCCTGCTGACCGGCGCGCTCGCGGCGACCTCGGCGGCCTTCCTGGTGACCGCCACCAGCCGACCCGCCGTCACGGTGGCACTGGTCCTGCTCGGGACGGCGGCGTTCGCGCTGGTCCCGGTTCTCCAGACACGGGTCGCCGCGCTGGCAGCCGCAGCCCCGACCCTCGCGGTCGCGACCAACACCTCCGGCTTCAACCTCGGCATCGCGGCGGGCTCCTGGCTCGGCGCCAGGCAGCTGGACGCGGGATCGAGCCTGATCAGCCTGTCGGTGACGGCGTCGACGCTGGTCCTGGTCGGTTTCGCCCTCGCCGTCCTGCTCGTCTACCGGCTACGCGCCCGGCCTGCCGAGACGACGACAGGCCCGTCGGGCGGCCGCCGCCCGTCGCCTCCGCGGCGTTCTCGCCGACCGAGCCTCCCTTGATCGGCCCCGACTCCGGCCGTCCTCGTCGCGGCGAACCCCCGCACCGACAGCGCCTGCACCGACAGCGCCTGCACCGACAGCGCCTGCACGAAAGCGCTGCCATCAACAGTAAGGAGTACAGAGATGACGTCCCTCTCCCGACCGGACACCTCCGCGTTGGCCCGAGTCGTACGCGGCGCGGGCCCCGGCGTGCTGCTAGCCCACGGCGGCGGCGGCGGTGTCGAGGCGAACTTCGGTCCGATCCTCGACGGCTTGGCGGCGAAGTACACGGTCGTCGGGCCCGACTACCCCGGTGCGGGGCTGACGCCGAGGTCGTCGTTCCCCCTGGACGTCGACGTCCTAGCCGATCAGCTGGTGGCCGCCGCCGTCGAGGAGGGGCTGAGCTCCTTCGCCGTCGTCGGCTACTCGATGGGCGTGCCGTTGGCGATCCGGGCGGCGCGCAGGCATCCGAATCGGGTCCGGGCGCTCGTGCTGACCGCTGGCTTCGCGGCGGCCGGGCCTCGGCTGCGGCATGCGGTGCGGCTGTGGCAGGGCCTGCTGTCGCACGGTGACGAGGCCCTGCTCGGCAGCTTCCTGGCGATCAACGGGGGCGGCATCCCCTACCTCGAGGGCCTGTCCGGGGAACAGGTCGACGGGATCGCGGCCCACTCGGCGAGCACCGTGCCGCCCGGTACCCCGGAGCACGTCGACCTGGCGGGCCGGATGGACGTACGGGACGACCTGGCCCACGTCGCGGTGCCCACGCTGGTCGTCGTGACCACCGGGGACCTGCTTGCCACCCCGGCTGGTCAGCGTGAACTCGCCGAGGGCATCCCCGACGCCCGGCTGGTCGACATCGACACCGGACACCTGCCGTTCGTCGAACAACCGGAGCAGTGGTCCACGCTGATCCACGAGTTCCTCGGCGAGGTGCATCGCCGCTGAGGCGGCGATGCACGAGACACCAGATCGAAAGCGGTACTACCCCTTGGCTGCCGCGCGGATCGGCTCGCCGACCTCGTGCATGTGCTTCAAGGCCATCGCATAGGAGGTGATCAGACTCGTCTCCTGATAGGGCACGCCGAGTTCTCGGCAGTAGTCCCGGACGATGGGCTTGGCCTTACGCAGATTGGGGCTGGGCATGTGCGGGAACAGGTGATGCTCGATCTGGTAGTTCAGGCCGCCCAACGCCACGTCGGTCACCAGGCCGCCGGTGACGTTGCGCGAGGTGAGCACCTGGCGACGGAGGAAGTCCAGCTCGTCCTCCTTGGTCAGCGTCGGCATCCCCTTGTGGTTCGGCGCGAAGATGCTGCCGAGGTAGACGCCGAAGAGCGCCTGATGGACGAGCATGAACACGATCGCCTTGCCCACCGGCAGCACGGTGAACAACGCCGCGAGATAGAGCACGAAGTGGCCGATCAACGTCACCGCCTCCACACCTCGCCCGCGCAGGTCACGGCGGAAGAGGGCACGGACGCTGGCGACGTGGAGGTTGAAGCCCTCCAGCGTGAGCAGCGGGAAGAAGAGGAAGGCCTGCCTGCGGCCGATGAACTTCGCGATCCCGCTGCTCTGCCGTGCCTGGCGCTCCGACCAGATGAGCAGCTCCGGCGAGACGTCCGGGTCCAGTTCCTCGTGGTTGGGGTTGGCGTGATGGCGGGTGTGCTTGTCCATCCACCAGCCGTAACTCATGCCGATGCCGACGTTGCCCGCGAGCCTGCCGCTGAACGCGCTGATCCGCCGCTTCCGGAAGACCTGCCGATGCGCGAGGTCATGGGCGACCAGCGCCACCTGGCCGAAGATGATCGCAAGGTAGACGGCGACGGCGATCTGCCACCAGGAGTCGCCGACGAGGAAGAAGGCCACCCAGCCGCCGACGAACAGCGTCGCGACGATGCTGAGACGAACGGCGTAGTAGACAGGCCGTCGGTCGAGCAGACCTGCGTCGTTGATCCGGCGAGCGAGTTGGGCGAAGTCGTTGCTCGACGTCGCCTCCGTCGCGTCCTGCGCCTCCGGTCGGGCTGCCATCAGGGCGGTCGGAGACCCGTCGTTCGAGTCGCTCCGCGCGGCTGCCCCGCCTGAGGGGACTGCGTTAGTCATGTGAGCTGATTCTACGGAGATGCGTGTTGGATACAGTCGTGGTAGACGTCTGGACTTCTGCGCCGATTCGTGCATCGGACCGGCGAGCACCGAGGTCATCGGCGGAAAGTCCGTTTCGTCGTCATGTCGTCCGGTGGCGGTCTGCCCCGATCGGCATCGGCCACGTGCCTGAGCAGCGGGCGGAGTCCGCAGGCTCCCGTTCCGACTGCCGCGTCGGGTGGCGGTGTCTCCTCCGCCACCCCGGCGGCGGCTCGGGTCTAGGGCGCGGCGGGCGGCTCCGCCGTCACACCGTCCGCCCGTGCATCGGCGGAGTCCGACACCCGGTTCGCCGCGGCGTGTGCGAGCACGGCGGCGATCCACTTCTCGTCCTTGTCACCGTCGTCCGGGTCCGGCTGCGGGCCGCCGCTGATCGTCGCCGTCAGCGTGAGATACCGGTCGAGCACGCTCGTGAAACGGGAGGTGAACCTCTCGGCGGCCTCGGTGGGTTCGGAGTGATCCTCTGGGGCCTCGGTGAGGTGTCGACGGGTCTCGTCGACGTCGTACTCCCCGGTGGCCTCGGCGGTGACTTCGGCCGTCGCCACCACGAGCCGCTCGACGATCTCGCCGGCCGCGGGGGAGTCCACCGGCATTCCGGACCGGCGTGCCTCCCCGACCTCCGCCATGATCAGCCCATGCTTCTCGATCTGTTTCAGCATCGCGGGCGAGGTCACCTGCTGCGCCAGGGAGCTGCCCGCGAAGCTGTCATGGAAGAACTGACGGACCTCGCGGCGGAAGTCCGCGTCGCGGACCATGTCGGCCAGCTCCAACCAGGCTTCGAGCTGTTCGGTCGTGGGCTCCTCCGGAAGCGTGGGCCGCATCTGGTGCAACATGGTGATGTAGCCGGGGTGCACGGGCAGGTCTTCGCTGACCTCGTCCCAGAATTCGTCGATGAGGCGGTCTCGGTCGTCGTCGGACATGGAGGCGAGCTTGTGCATGAGGCCGATCCGTTCGGTCGCGCTGTGTTGCCTGACGATGGTGCGCAGGACTGCTCGCCTGACCTGAAGGCGGTGCGTCTGGCGTTCGACGATGCCGAGATGCGTGATGGCCAGGTCGTGCAGCGTGGTCTCCTCGGCGAGCAGGCTCCGGATGTCGTCCAGCCCGGCGCCCAGCTCACGAAGAGTCCGGACGAGCTCCAGCCGGGCGATCGACTCTACGTCGTAGAGCCGATGGCCCGCGCTGGTATGGCCGGCGGGCGGGGTGATCCCCGCATCGGAGTAGAACCTGATGGCGCTGACACTCAGACCGGTCCGCCGGGCCGCATCCCCGATGGGGTACAGCTCGTTGTCGTCCATGGGCGTCACTATGTCGTCTCAAGCCACTTGAGAATCAAGCCCGTCGCGCGGTTCGAGGCGCCGGCGAGAAGCGGGCCAGGCGGCAGCCGCGACCACGCCGCCCCCACGCCGCTGTACCGACGACGCCGCCACGTCGGTCGATGTGGCGACGCGCCGCTCGCCCGAATGAGGCGAGCCCTGGTCCGCGGGGTCCCTCGGAATCGTGCGGCGGCCGAACGCCGTCGGTGAACACCGGCGGGCCGACCGGCGACCGTCACTGATCCCAGGTGACCGGCAGTTCATGGACGCCGTAGATGTTCATATCGGTCTTGAGCCGCACCGCATCGGCGGGGACGGCGAGTGCCAAGGTCGGGAAGCGATGCAGGAGTCCCTCGAAACCGGCGCGCATCTCGATACGGGCCAGCTGCTGGCCAAGACACTGGTGGACGCCGTGGCCGAAGGAGAGATGACCGCGGGCCCGGCGGCGGATGTCCAGTGCGTCGGGATCTTCGAAGCGTCCGGGATCACGGTTGGCGGCCAGCACGGAGACGACGACGCTCGACCCTCTGCTGATCGTCTCCCCGCCGAGCTCGATGTCCTCCGTGGCATAGCGAAGAAGGATGTCGACGACGGACAGCGAGCGCAGGAGTTCCTCGACGGCATCGGGTACCAGCTCGGGACGGGCACGCAGTTCTTCAGCCTGCTCGGGGTCTTCCAAGAGCGCGAAGGTGCCCAGCCCCAGCATGTTGGCGGTGGTCTCGTGGCCCGCGAGCAGCAGCAGGAAGGCGATACCGGTCAGTTCGTCGATGGTGAGGTCCTCCTGGCAGGCCAGGTCGGACAGGATGTTCTCGCCGGGAGCGGTGCGAGTGCGCGTGACCAGTTCGGCCAGATAGCTGTGCAGCGCGCCGTGTACCGCCGTCTTCTCCTCGAGCGGCAGGTCCTTGACGAGGAATCGCGCGGAGCGGGCCTGAAATTCCTGCCGGTCCGCGTAGGGGACGCCGAGGAGCTCGCAGATCACCAACAGCGGCACCGGCACCGCGAATTCCGTCACCAGGTCGACCGGCGGCGTAAGGCGAGCCATCGCGTCCAGCCGATGCTCGACGATCTCGGCGACGTGCGCCTCGAGCTGCTTCATCCGTCTGACGGTGAAGGCGCCGGTGAGCCTGCGTCGCAGCCGGGTGTGGTCCGGCGGGTCCATGGCGATGAACATGCCCGGCGGCTGCGGCGGCGGTTCGGTGAAGACGGGCATGCCGGGGATCTCCCACGGCACGTGAAGGACGCCGATGTCCTGGCGGGAACTGAATCGCGTGTCCGCCATGACCTTGCGGACGGCGTCGTAGCCGGTGACGAGCCAGCCCTCGTGACCGTCGGGGAAGACCATGGGGCTGACGGGACGAGCCTCCCGTAGCCGGGTGATGGCGCGGGGCGGATCGAAGGGCCCGGCATCGCGTTCCATGGGTAGACCGTGCGGAATGGCGACCGGATGATTCATGAGTTTCCTCTCATGGCGATGAATGCCGAGCACGATCGCCGTTGTTTCCGAGCGCCGACGGACCCGGATACCGGCGATGATGGAGGCATGGTTGACCCAGGGTGCGTTGTCGCGGTGGTTGATATCGTGACGAACGTCGGAATGTGGCGACGGATGTCGCGCGGTAGATGATGACGCAGTCGTCGCCGATCGGGTGGATTCGTGATGGTCTGCGCCGTGATCAGCACATAGTGATCACCATGAATTGCGAAAGGCCGTTTCTTCTGCTGTCGGGTCGGCCGACCTCGCGGGGCTGATCACCGACGTTCTGTGTTGCACTGTTTATTCCGACTACGGGGTCAACGCGAATCCTCGCGGTCGAACAGCCTCTTCGACCACAGGTAACCGCCGAGAGCGATGACCGCGCACCAGGTGAGGGCGATCCACGCATTGTCGCCGATCGGCCCGCCCGTCAGCAGGCCACGTAGGGTCTCGATCATCGACGTGAACGGCTGATATTCGGCGAACCAGCGCAGCCCGCCGGGCATGGAGTCAGTGGGGACGAAGCCACTGCCGAAGAATGTCAGCAGCATCAGCGGCATGGGCAGGTTGCTCGCGGTCTCCACGCTCTTGCTCACCTGGCCGAGTGCCACGCAGAGCCAGACGAGCGCGAACGTCGTCGCCAGGAGAAGCCCGGCCGCGGCCAGCCACTCGACCAGGCCCGCGGTGGACCGGAAGCCGATCAGCATCGCCACGCCGATGACGACCGCCACGCTGAGCATGGCCTGGATGACGCTGCCCAACACGTGCCCGGTGAGCACCGAGACGCGGGCGATGTGCATGGTGCGGAATCGGGTGATGATGCCCTCGGCCATGTCCATGGCGATCGATATCGCGGTCCCCTGCACCGTGGTCGTGATGGTCAGCAGGATGATCGCGGGGGTGACGTAGTCGAGGTACTCGGCGCGTCCGCCCGATCCGCCGCCTAGTCCCGCGCCCAGCGTTCCGCCGAATACGGAGACGAACAACAGCAGCATCACGATCGGCATCCCGACGAGCATCACGGTCATCGACGGGTATCGCAGCATGTGCTTGAGGTTGCGGCGCAGCATCGTCGCCGAGTCGCGCAGCGGATGGAATCGGATGCTCGCCGGTGCTCGCCCGGCGAGGGCATGGCCAGAGTCACTCATCGGGAGGCCGCCTTCGAGTCGGGGGAGCCGTGGGTGAGGGAGAGGAAGACGTCGTCCAGGTCGGTGGTGTGCACCGAGAGTTCTTCGACCTCGACGGCACCGGCTGTCAGCTGGTCGAGCAGGGTCTTCAGCGAGTGCAGGCTGCCGTCGCCGGGGACCCGCAGGGCGAGCGCGTCCCCGTCGTAGGAGAACTGATCCAGCACTCGCACGGCTGCGTCAAGGCTGTGCTGATCGCCGAACCGCAGACGGACATGGCCGCCGGGGATGCGGCGCTTCAACTCGTCCGGGGTGCCTTCGGCGACCAGTCGACCGTGGTCGAGGACCGCGATCCGATCGGACAGCTCATCGGCTTCCGCCAGGTACTGCGTGGTCAGGAAGATGGTGACGCCCTCGGCCACCAGCTCTCGGACGATCTGCCACATGCTCAGGCGGCTGCGCGGGTCCAGGCCGGTGGTCGGCTCGTCGAGGAAGATCACTCGCGGCCTGCCGACCAGGGTCATCGCCAGGTCGAGTCGACGCCGCATGCCCCCGGAGTACGTCGAGGCCGGCTTCTCTGCCGCCTCGACCAGATCGAACCGTTCCAGCAGTCCGGTGACGCGCCGCCTGCCCTCGCTTCTGGCGAGGTGATGCAGGTCCGCCATCAGAAGCAGGTTCTCTCGGCCGGTGAGCAGGTTGTCCACCGCCGAGAACTGGCCGGTGACACCGATCGCGGCGCGCACCGCCGCGGGTTCGGCTGTCAGGTCGTGGCCTGCGACGCGGATGTCGCCGCCATCGGCACGGATCAACGTGGTCAGAATCTTGACCGTGGTGGTCTTCCCCGCGCCGTTCGCGCCGAGCAGTGAGTAGACCGTTCCCGGTGGGATGGTCAGGTCGATGCCGTCGAGCACGACCTGGTCGCCGAACGACTTGCGCAACCCGGTCGCCACGATCGCAGGCGTGATTCGTGTGGTGGTCATGGCTCTCCTTACGAACGTCGGACGGTGACGCCGCCGAACGAGGTCTTCGCTCGGATCTCGACGGTCTCGTCGGACTGCTCCGGTCGGTCGGCGGTGTCCAGGAGGTTGTGCACCTGGCCGAATCCGGTGTGCACGTCGAGCCAGGCGGCGGTGCCCTCGGCGATGCCGATCTCCAGATCGCCCATCGCGGTCGCCAGCTCGACCGAGCCCTGCGCGACCTCGCCGATGCGGATACCGCCGTTCGACGTCTTCGCCTCGACGTTCGCGCTCGCCTGCTCGACGAGGATGTCGCCGTTGGCCGAGCGGACCCGGACGTCGCCCGTGGCCGAACCGATCTCGGTGCCGCCGTTGGAGTTCTTCACGACGACGGTCCCGGCCACCGTGCCGACGCGGACTCGTCCGGACCCGGTGTGGACGTCGACGTCGCCGTCGACCGTCGCCGCCGTGACGTTCCCCGCCTCGGTGTGCACTCGGAACGATCCCGTCCGTTCGACGTCGACGTCGCCTGCCGAGGTCTTGAAGCGGCACCCTCCGAGCCTGCCCGTGCCGGTGAGGTCGCCCACCTGCACGTCGGCGGACAACTGCGAGCCGCTCGGCAGGCCGAGGGACACGATGACCGAGCTGCTCCGTCGAGAGAAGTCGAAGAGTCGCTGTCGGGGCCCCGAGATGCGCAGCATGCCGTTCGTGTGGTCCACACGGACCTGCTGGGCGGCGCGCACGTCCGACTCGTCGGTCGCATCGGTCGGTCGCACGTCGACCGTGGTGTCGGCGCGGTCGCTCGCGGCGATCAGGACGGCGCCGACGGCGAGTTCGAGGACGACGGAGATCGGTTCCGGGGTGCTGAATTCGGGCATGGCTGTCCCCTCATCGTGGGTCGGTGGTGAATCCCCGCAGGTCGGGGCGTGATGGTCCGAAGCGGGGGCGGTCAGCGCACCCAGCCGGTGAGGCGTTGTCGGGCTCGCCCGCCGCCGGTCCGCGAAGCGTGCTCGGGGTGGTGCGACGTCGCCTCGGTCGACCGCTGCGGTGTATCCGAGCGCCGCAGCGCGGCCGCGGCCGCGCGCACGAGCCAGGCGTTGATCGAGCGGCCCTCCTTGGCCGCGGCCTCCTCGATGGCGGCCTTGAGCTGCTCGGGAAGCCGCACGTTGATCCGCAGGCTCGGCCCGTCCTCGACGATCGGCGTGTCGCCCTCGTCGGCCGGGTCGTCTCGCCCCGTGTCCGGGCCTGCTTCGGCGGGCGGTGTGGTCACGACGAAGTTCGGATCGCGGCCGCGCAGTCGCAGTTCCACCGAACCGGGTGCCAGCTCGCGCGTGATCTCCTCGCTCGCGGTGGACAGCGCATCCAGCAGAGCCATCCGGATGGCCGACTCCAGCGGGCCGCTGAGCCGCTCGACCAACGCGCGAGCGTCGTCGCCGCCGACCTCGGCGAGCGCGGCGAACTCCCGTCCGAGACTGCTCACATGCGGGGTCAAGTCCATGACGCCACAATGGCACGAAAGTGATGCCATCGCAAGGGGAATCGGCACTTGGATGGCATCACTTTGGCTCAGATATGGCTCGCGTACGCGAAACTGCTGGTCAGCGCGACGGCTCCGACAGCGCGACGTCGTGATTCCGGGCGAGTCGGCCGACATCGATCGGTCCGACGCGGCCTGCCGGTCGGCCGACGGGTCGCCGCCGGCTCAGGGTGCGGTGCGATCCTGATCCGCCTCGGCGGCAGTCCGTGTCCCGCGGCGGATCGCGTCGATCGTCGTCTCCGGCGAGGTGTTGAAGCAGAACACGACGTCGGGGACCAGCTCGACGAGCAGGTTCACCACCTGTTCGAACAGCAGGGTGTGCTCGGTGAATATCCGCACCCCCGCGCCGATCATCACGACCCGCACCGGGTGCGCGGCGACACAGGCACGGATCGCCGCCGCCGCCTCCGTCGGGTCGGTGTCGACCAGGCACGGCACGATGTCGAAGCCCGCCGCACGCAGTGCGGCTTCGCCTGCGGCGATCCGAGCCGTCAGCGTCGCCTCGTCCAGATCCGGATGCCTGCTGTAGTCGAGGACGCTCGGGTGCAGACCGAGCGAGAGGATGCCGGTCACCAGGCCGCCTTCCCGTGACGATCGAAGAAGCCGCCGGTCGGGCCGTCCGCGTCGACACACGCCAGCCGGACGATCGCGTCCGTCCCCTCGGTCAGGCTCTGGAAACCCGTATGGCCGTTGAGGTCGGTCGCGGTGTAGCCGGGGTCCACGGCGTTGATCCGGATGTCGTCCATCGCGTGGGCGTACTGGACGGTGATCATGTTCAGCGCCGTCTTCGAGGCCGGATAGCCGAGCTGCGGCGGCACGATGCCGGCGTGGCGAGGGTCCTCGGCCACGCCGAACGACCCCATTCCGCTGGACACCATCACGACCCTGGGCTGTTCGGCCGCGCGCAGCAGCGGCAGGAAGGACCGCATCACCCGGACCGGCCCGAAGGTGTTCACCTCGAACACCTCCCGCAGTTCGTCCGCCCCGGTGTCGGCAGGCGCCAGGCCCGGGCCGCCGATGCCCGCGTTGTTCACCAGCACGTCCAGGCTGCCCGCCTCGGTGAACACGGTCTTCGCCGCCGCCGCCACGGACTCGTCGGACCGCACGTCGAGCTCGACGAACCGCACGTCCAGCCCCTCCTTCGCCAGCGCCCGCGCCGCCTCGGTGCCGCGTTCGGCATCCCTGGCCCCGAGGAACACCGTCCAGCCGAGGCCCGCGAGGCGGCGCACGGCCTCGCGTCCTAGTCCCTTGTTCGCCCCGGTGACCAGGGCAGTCGTCTTCACCATGTCATGAAGGGTCCATCGGAGCGCCGACCGTCGCCAGGACCGTCGGGGCATGGGATCGGCGGTACCACCCCGCGGCAGTCGTCGGTTCGGCAGGATGGACGGTATGGACCGAGCCGAACTCGCCGTCGTCCTGCGGGCCGCGCGGGCCCGTCTCTCGCCTGCCGACGTCGGCCTGCCCGCTGGTCGGCGCAGGCAGGTACCGGGGCTGCGTCGCGAGGAGGTCGCACAGCTCGCGGGTCTGGGCATCGACTACGTGATCCGGTTGGAACAGGGCCGCGGACCCCGGCCTTCGACCCAGGTGTTGCGGGCTCTGGCTCGGGCGTTGCGGCTCGGCGACGACGATCGGGACACGCTCTTCCGGCTGGCAGGCTCCGCTCCCCCGCAGGCGGGACACGTGCCGATGCTCGTCCGGCCGAACGTCCTGCGGATGCTGGACCGGATGTCGGATCTGCCGGTGCTCGTGCTGTCCGCCAAGTCCGACGTGCTCGCCTGGAATCCGCTCGCCGCCGCGTTGTTCGGCGACTTCTCCGCGCAGCCGCCGGATCAGCGCAACTTCATCCGCCGTCGTTTCCTCGGTGCGGACGCCCGAGCAGGCACGTCCTCGGCGGACACGGGAGGGGCGGACACGGACTCGGATTCGCCAGGCTGTGTCGGCTGCCTGCGCAATGCTCAGGCACGCTATCCGGACGATCCGGACCTGGCCCGGCTCATCGCCGACCTGCGGTCGGGCAGCCCCCGGTTCGACGCCCTGTGGCGGTCCAGTCGCTCCGGCAGGCTGCGCGCGAAGAGCACGACCATCGACCACCCGGAGTTCGGCCGCCTCACCCTGGACGGCGACGTGCTGCTGGTGCCGGAGGACGACCAGACCGTCGTGATCTATTCGGCCGCGGCGGGGACCCCGACCGCGTCGGCGCTGGAACTCCTCCGGGTGACAGGTCTCGAACAGTTCACCGCCTGACCCGGTCACGGGGTCGCCCCGGACCCCCGGCCTCGGGCCGACAGACGGCCGCGGCCGGCGCGGATCGCCTGCGGGCGGCGAAGGCGTCGGTGGGCTCGCCGCTGGTGACCTGGTGCCCGAGCTGCCGATCCACTCTCGATCTTCGGGTGTCGAGTCGTCGCTCTCCGACGCGGCTCGATCGGTCGCGGTCTCGCGAGGCTTCCTCGGCGGCGCCCGCCGCACGCGGGTCTCGATCGGGCGGGCCGCCCCGGTGCTGCCGGGAAGGCTCCCGCGCGGGCCGCGCGAGTGGACACCCGCCTGCGTCACGTCGCGGGGGCGCCGTACATCCCTTGACGGAAGCATCGCCGCGGAGCCATCATGAACGCTCGTTCATGAACACGTGTTCATATTGGAGGCTTCGATGACGAGCGTCGTCAACACCGCGCAGGCGCAGGCCTGGAATGGATACGAGGGCGAGCACTGGGCTGCCCACTACGACCGCTACGACGCCGTGAACGGCGGGTTCAACGAGGCGCTGTTCGACGCGGCCCGGCTCGGTGAGCACGCTCGAGTGCTTGACGTGGGCTGCGGAAACGGGCAGATGACCCGTGCGGCGGCCCGCCGGGCCCCGCTCGGTCAGGTCACCGGGGTCGATCTGTCCGAGCCCATGCTCGCCAGGGCGCGTGACCGCGCGGACGTCGAGAAGGTGGCCAACGTGTCGTTCCAGCAGGGCGACGTGCAGGTGTACCCGTTCCGGGACGGCTCGTTCGACATCGCGCTGAGCAGGTTCGGGGCCATGTTCTTCGCCGATCCGGTCGCGGCCTTCGCGAACATCGGCCGCGCGCTGCGGCCCGGCGGCCGGCTCGCGTTCGTGTGCATGACCGAGCTGTCCGGGACCGACCTCGGCACGGTGCTCGATGCGATGGCGCCCCACCTGCCGCGCCCGACCGGGCCGGACGGGACCGGCCCCACCTCGTTCGCGGATCCCGCTCGCACCCGCTCCGTGCTGTCCGACGCCGGGTTCCGGGACATCGCCTGCACCCGGGTGGAGGCCGACCAGATCTGGGGCCGCGACGTCGACGACGCCGCCGAGTTCATCGGCGGCTGGGGGCCGGTGAAGCACCATCTCGATCAGGTCGCTCCGGACGACGCGGCCCGTGCCGTGGACGCCCTCACGGTCGCGCTGCGGCCGTTCGCCGAGGAGACGGCCGTTCGCCTGCGCGGAACAGCGTGGCTGGTGACGGCTCTACGATGAACCCCTGATGGCACCGAGAAGAGCGGCGGTCCTGCGCGGCGAGGACGACGGACGAAGCCTGCGCGAACATCTGATCGCCACCGCCGAACACCTCATCGCCGACCGGGGAACGGCGGGGCTGACCGTTCGCGCGATCGCGCGCGAGGCGGGAGTGGCCGACGGCGTGCTGTACAACCACTTCGCCGACAAGGAGGAGCTCCTGGCGAACGCCCTGTACAGGTATGTCCGGTCGGTCGAACGCGGCCTGGGTCCGCTCCCCGAGCCCGGTGTCGGCACCGTCGAGGCGGGCCTCCGCGTCCACCTCGCCTACGGCCTGGCCCTGCACAGGGCGATCCTGCCCGCGTTCACCGGGCTGCTCGCCCAGCCTGTCGTGCTCGCCAGGTTCGCGGAACTCCGCGACCACGGCGAGCACTGGCGCGACAAGCTGCTCGGCTACCTGCGCGCCGAGCGGGAGTCGGGACGGTTGGCGGCGGACGCACAGGTGGACGCCGCGGCGGCGATGCTCGTCGGCGTCTGCCACGAGACCGTGCTGTCCGCGCTGCTGCCGTCGGGCACGGCGTCGGGGGCCCCCGCTGTCGAGTCCGTGGTCACCGCCGTGCTGAACGGCATCAGCTGATCCGACAGGGCAGGCAGCCCGACGCGTGGCGTCGAGCATCGGTGGAGGGGGCGTGTCTTCCGGTCGCGGACAGGCCGCGACGTGTCTCGACCGCACCGCGCGGACGAAGCCCGGAGGAGGCCGGTGGTGCGGAGACGACGCAGGCCACGCGACCCTGACGACGTCGCGTCAGCTCTGTGCCATGTCGACGAAGCGGCTGTAGTGGAGCTGGTGGGCCAGGGTGACGGTCGTGGTGGGGCCCGCACGGTGCTTGGCCAGGATCAGGTCCGCCTCACCCATCCGGGGGTCGTCGCGCTCGAAGGCGTCCGGTCGATGGATCAGCAGCACCATGTCCGCGTCCTGCTCCAACGAACCCGACTCACGGAGGTCGGAGAGCATCGGCCGCTTGTCGGTGCGCTGCTCGGGACCACGGTTGAGCTGGCTGATCGCCACGACGGGGACCTCCAGCTCCTTGGCGAGCAGCTTGAGATGCCGGGAGAACTCGGAGACCTCCTGCTGCCGTGACTCGACGCGCTTGCCGGAGCTCATCAGCTGGAGGTAGTCCACCACGACCAGCTTGAGGTCGTTGCGCTGTTTCAGCCTTCTGGCCTTGGCTCGGATCTCCATCATCGTGAGGTTCGGGGAGTCGTCGACGAACAGCGGCGCCTCGCTGACCTCGCCCATCCTCCTGGCCAGCCTGGTCCAGTCGTCGTCGGTCATCTTCCCGCCGCGCATGTCCCCGAGGCGGATGCGTGCCTCGGCGGAGAGCATCCGCATCACGATCTCCGTCTTGCTCATCTCCAGGGAGAAGATGACGCTGCTGAACCCGTGCTTGATGGAGCAGGAGCGGGCGAAGTCGAGGCCGAGCGTCGACTTGCCGACGCCGGGCCGTGCCGCGACGATGATCATCTGCCCGGGATGCAGGCCGTTGGTGACCGCGTCCAGGTCGGTGAACCCGGTCGGCACACCCAGCGACTGCCCGTCGCGCGAGGCGATGGCGTCGATCTCGTCCATCGTCGGCTGCAACAGGTGTTCGAGGGCGACGTAGTCCTCGCTGGTCCGACGCTCGGTGACCTCGTAGATCGCGGCCTGCGCCCGGTCGACGACCTCATCGATCGCGGCGCCCTCCGCGCCGTGGTATCCGAGCTGGACGATGCGGGTCCCCGCCTCGACGAGCCGCCGGAGCACCGCCTTCTCCGCGACGATCTCGGCGTAGTACCCGGCGTTGGCGGCGGTGGGCACGGTGGCGATCAGGGTGTGCATGTAGGGCGCCCCGCCGATCCGGGGCAGCTCGGACCGTCGTTCCAGCTCGGCGGACACCGTGATGGCGTCGGCGGGTTCGCCCCGGCCGTACAGGTCCAGGATGCAGTCGTAGATCGCCTGGTGCGCGGGTCGGTAGAAGTCGTCCGGGCGGACCACCTCCACGACGTCGGCGATGGCGTCCTTGCTGAGCAGCATCCCGCCGAGGACGGACTGCTCGGCGGCCAGATCCTGCGGCGGCTGGCGGTCGAACGTGTTGTCCGCCGCCGCTCCGCGATCGTCGGTCAGAGCCACCTGTTCCCTCCGGTCCTTGCTCCGCGATTCCTGCCGCCGTAGTCGATCCCCGCCACCCCGGTCGGATCGAACCCGGCTCCGGTGACCCGCCCGTCGCCGCTCTCCGACCGAACCGGGTCCACGCCGGAACAGGGTCATCGCCGAAGCCCAGTCGCCGAGAGCGAGTCGCCCCGGAGCCGGTTCGCCCGAGGACGACCCGTCGGCCTGCCGCTGCGGCGCGGCGGCCCCACGCCGCCTGCCGGACCCGGGCGCCGGCACCCGGAGACCGAACGCTAGATCCCTCTTCTGGAGCAGGCAAACACTCCTGTGGACGTGCCTGTGGATAACCTGGGGATGTGTCCGGCGAACTGACCACAGCCTGCGGCAAGCCTGGGGACAACCTGTGGATAACTTGGGTGGCCTTGATGAAATGGCCAGGTCAGCGCCTGTGGATAATGTGTGGGGAAACTACTCGGGACACCAATCGGCGTGTCGCGAAATCTGATCCTTCGGCGTGTCGTTCGACTGGATCGGGCGAAATGATCCACAGGGGCCGGCCAAGCTGTCCACTAGTGCTTCTGAGTGATAACACTGGGCCGATCGGCGCGGTGACGGGCGGGGCGCACGGCGCACGGCACTCGGCTCATCACACTCGGCGAAGTGCTCGACCCGACAGGGGGCAACACGACTCACCTCGCCGAGTGTCGGGTTAGAGGCACTTCACGCTCCGATCGGACCCGAAACAGACGACCGCGACGCCGCCCTGTCGAGACAGGAGCGACGCCGCGGCCGGTGCAGCAGTCGTCGGGCCGATCACTCGGCCGGGGCGACCTCGAGGTTGAACGACACGGTGACCTCCGGGTGGAGCCGGACGCTCACCGGGTGCTTGCCGGTCTTCTTGATGTGACCGGGCAGCTGGATCGCCCTCTTGTCGAGCAGCGGGCCGCCCGCGGCCTTGACCGCGGTGACCACGTCGGCCGTCGTCACCGAGCCGAACAGCTTGCCGCTGTCCTGCGAGGCGCGGACCTGGTGACGTACCGCACCGAGGCCCTCCAGGCTCGACTTGATCTCCTTGGCGTGGTCGAGGTCGCGGATCCGCCTGCCCTCCTGGGAACGGCGGATCGTGGCGACCTGCTTCTCCGCGCCGCGCGTGGCCAGGATGGCCAGGCCTCGCGGCACCAGGAAGTTGCGGCCGTAGCCGTCCTTGACCTCGACGATGTCGCCGGGGCCGCCGAGACCGCTGACGTCAGCGGTGAGGATGAGCTTCATCTTCGCTCCCTACCCTCTCAGCGAGCAGTCGACGTGTAGGGCAGCAGCGCCATCTCACGGGAGTTCTTCACCGCGACGGCGACGTCCCGCTGATGCTGGCTGCAGTTGCCGGTCACTCGACGAGCCCGGATCTTGCCTCGGTCGGAGATGTACTTCCGAAGCAGTGTGGTGTCCTTGTAGTCGATGTTCTGCGGGTGGCCCTTGCGGGCGTCCTTGCAGAAGACGCAGACCTTCTTCTTCGGCTTGCGTACGGGTGGCTTAGCCATTGGTCTTACTCCTGGTTGTCATCCTCATCGGCCGCGATCGTCCTTCGTCGGCCGGAATCGCCGGTGGCCGAACCGCCTAGAACGGAGGCTCGTCGCTGTATCCGCCGGAGCCGCCACTCGGGCCTGCCGGAGGTGCGGAGCCCCACGGGTCGTCGGCGGGAGCGGTACCGCCACCGCCGCCTGATCCGTAGCCGCCGCCACCGCCGCCGCCTCGGCTCACCTTGTTGACCTTGGCGGTCGCGTACCGCAGCGACGGGCCGATCTCGTCGACCTCGAGCTCGACGACGGTCCGGTCCTCGCCTTCCTTGGTCTTGAAGGATCGCTGGCGCAGCCTGCCCTGCACGACGACGCGCATGCCTCGGCTCAGCGACTCGGCGGCGTTCTCCGCCGCCTGACGCCACAGGCTGCAGCGGAGGAACAGCGCCTCGCCGTCCTTCCACTCGCCCGACTGCCTGTCGAAGGTGCGCGGAGTGGAGGCCACGGTGAAGTTCGCCACCGCCGCACCTGATGAGGTGAAGCGAAGGTCTGGGTCTGCGGTCAGGTTCCCGACCACGGTGATTGTCGTCTCACCAGCCATCAGTGCACCTCCGCCCGATCACTTCGAGGCGGCGTCGCGCCGCAGGACCTTGGTGCGCAGCACCGTCTCCTGAAGCGTGAGCTGACGGTCGAGTTCCTTCACCGTGTCCGGCTCGGCGTGCACGTTGAGCAGCGCGTAGATGCCCTCGGCGTGCTTGTCGATCTCGAAGGCCAACCGGCGCCTGCCCCAGACGTCGACGTTCTCCACGTTGCCGCCCGCGGTGCGGATGACATTGAGGAACGTGTCCAGGGACGGAGCGACGGTGCGCTCGTCGAGACTGGGGTCGAGGATGACCATTACCTCGTAATGACGCATGACAGACCTCACCTCCTGTGGTCTCATCGGCCACGGGCTGTCCGTGGCAGGAGGGTCGTCGCGTCGACAACGGAACTACGTTATCAGCGTCGAGCCCGAGCGCCGTTCGGCCCCCGTCACCAGCTCACATGGCCCCACCGCAGACCTCACTCATCCGCCGTCCGTTGGTTACCCTCACCGCATGCCTATCGGTGCGCACGTCGATGCCGACGATCCGCTCGGCACCGCTCGGGAACGTGGGGCGGAGGTCGTGCAGTTCTTCCTGTCCGATCCGCAGACCTGGAAGTCCCCGACCCCCCATCCGCAGGCGGCGGAACTGCGTGCGGCGGGCGTCTCGGTCTTCATCCATGCCCCGTACGTGCTCAACGTGGCATCCACCAACAATCGGATCCGCATCCCGTCCCGCAAGGCAGTGATCGCGCAGGCGGAGGCCGCGGCGAAGACGAACGCCCTCGGGCTGATCGTGCACGGCGGGCATGTCCGGCAGGGCGAGGACCCGGCGGTCGGCGTGGCCAACTGGCACAAGTTCCTCTCTCGGCAGGCTGCCGAGGGCGGCTTCGCCGTGCCGGTCCTGATCGAGAACACCGCGGGCGGGGACGGCGCCATGGCCAAGGGCCTGGACGCGCTCGCGCGGCTGTGGGACGCCGTCGGCGAGTTCGAGCCCGGCTTCTGCCTGGACACCTGCCACGCCTTCGCCTCCGGTGAGGAGCTCTCGGGCCTCGTCGAGCGGGTGCGGGCGATCACCGGCCGGATCGACCTGGTGCATCTGAACAGCTCGCGGGACGCCTTCGGCTCCTTCCGAGATCGCCACGCCAACATCGCCGACGGCACGATCGACGCGGCCCAGCTCGTCGCGGTCTGCGCCGAGGCCAGGGCCCCCGTGATCGTCGAGACTCCCGGGGCGGGCCAGGCGGCCGACATCAGTCATCTACGTCGCGAACTGGGAGTCTGATCCACCGTGCCGAGCGATGATCGGGACACCGTGCAGGCACGGGATCAAGACGACGCCCAGGGCCGACCGCCACGATCCGGCGGCGCGGGTCGGGTGCGCGCGCTGACGAGGTACGCGCTCGCGTTCCTGGTGCTGATCAGCGGGGTGACCCTCTTCCTCGGATACGCGAACAAGGCACGGTGCACCGGCCCGGAGTTCGACCAGTTCGGCCGCAGCCAGCCGGACTACAAGGAGCGCATCGACGGGGACGTCTGCTACTCCGACATCCAGCACCTCTGGCTCGGCCGGGACATCGACCAGCACGTCTTCCCCTATCTCAGCGGCGGCATCACCGAGGACGGCCAGCTGGTCGGCGGGGTCGTCGAGTATCCCGTCCTGAGCGGCCTGTTGATCTGGGCGGGCGCGCTGTTCGCATCCAACGACGCGCAGTTCCTGCTGGGCTCCGCGCTGGTGATGGCACCGTTCGGCCTGCTGACGGCCTGGCTGCTGGGTCAGCTCGCCCGCTGGCGAGCACTCGTCTGGGCCTTAGGGCCGCCCATCGTGCTCTACGCCTTCCACAACTGGGACCTCCCCGTCGTCGCCTGTGCGGTCGCCGCCGTCTACGTCCTCCAGCGGGGTTGGGGACGGGCGGGGCCCGATCGCCCGCTGATCGACCGCGCGGTGGCCGCCTCGGTGCTGCTCGGCCTCGGATTCGCCTTCAAGGTCTATCCGGGCATCTTCGTGCTGCCGTTGATGCTGTACGTGCTCTCCGGCGGCTACCGAGGGCGGGAGCTGCCCGCCGACGTCGCCGCGCGCGGGTCCCGGTGGGACGTCGTCGGCACGATCAAGGTGGCCCTGGCCGCCATGGTCACGGTCGTCGCGGTCAACCTGCCGTTCGCCGTGCTCGGTTACGAGGGCTGGCTGGCGTCCTTCGAGTTCCAGGGCAACCGGTTCGTCGACGTGACGACGAACTCGATCTGGTACTGGGGCTTCCGTCCGTGGTCGAACAACGACAACGCGGGCTTCCAGGGCGCGATGGACGTCATCTCGCCTGCCGCCGTCCTCCTGTCGTTCGTCCTGGCCTGCTGGCTGGGCTGGCGGCGGATGCAGCGCGACGGCACGTTCCCGTGGATTCAGGTCTCGGCGGCGATGCTGTGCGGCTTCCTCCTGCTGCACAAGGTCCACTCGCCGCAGTACGCGCTCTGGCTGCTGCCGTTCTTCGTGCTGCTGCGGATTCGCTGGGAGTGGATCGCGGCGTACTTCGTGGCCGATCTCGCGATCGGGATCGGGATCTTCCGCTGGCTCTACATCACCAATCAAGGGCTGCCCTCGACGATCTACGACGGCTTCGCGCCACAGGCGTTGATGATCGGAGTCTGGGGACGGGCGGCGCTGCTGGTGGCCTTGTTCTTCGTCTTCCTCGCCGCGCGCTCCACCGTCGATCACGAGGTGCCGCCGAGAGCCCGACGGCCCCGCCGAGGTGCGGCGCCGTCGATGTCCGGTTAGCGGCGGCGCGCGGGCCGGAGCGGCGGCGAATTGGTCGGGGGGCGTACCAACCCGCCGCCGCCGATGCTCAGTGTTGACTATCCGACCCGTTTCCGTAAGGGGTTCCTGCCCTCGACACCGGCGATCGAGTGAATTTCTCTCGACCGTCCGCTTTCGCACTGCCGGACTCTCACCGGGGTACCACGCTCTAGTTCGAACGTGATTCAGGTTTGTGCGGGTGTGCGAGGTCGAGAGGCCGACCGGGGGCGGTGACGTGATGCGTGATCAGAGACGGTGCGGCATTCGAGTGCTCTTCGGAGACGGCGTCATCGGGGTGCGGGACCGGAAGAAGGTTCGCGGCCCGTCCCTGCTGGTCACCACCGAGACC
Source organism: Actinoalloteichus hoggarensis (assembly GCF_002234535.1). Classification (NCBI taxonomy): domain Bacteria; kingdom Bacillati; phylum Actinomycetota; class Actinomycetes; order Pseudonocardiales; family Pseudonocardiaceae; genus Actinoalloteichus; species Actinoalloteichus hoggarensis. The sequence continues at coordinate 6,526,790 of NZ_CP022521.1, read as the reverse complement.
TGGCTGCGGTTCGTCCGAGCGGTGCGCCGCGACGAGTTCTTCGACTTCGACGTGCCCGACGAGCTGGTCGCCGGCACGGACCACGCGCCCGACGCCGTCGAGCGGACCGACGTCCTGGGACTGCCCGATCAGCGCACGCCGCTCGGCGGGGAGCCCGTCGAGTCCGAGCCCGCGGTGCTGGCCGGTTCGGTGATCCTCGGCTCGGCACGCCGGGTGAGCTTCCACCGCACGACGTCGGACGCGCCGTCGAGCACGCCGCCCGCGGGATCGTCCGTCCCGGACGACCTGACCGGGTCGCCTGCCGGCCGGTAGACGTCGCGCAGCACGAGCACACAGAGCGCGACCACCACGAGGTCACGGAGCACCACGGTGCCGAGGAACCACTCGATCGGCAGGCCCTTGTTCTCCTCGCCGAGGTAGAAGAACATCCTGGGCACCCACACCAGGGCGTCCAGCGCCATCCACGCGAGCAGCGGTCGCCAGCGCGGCAGCGCCAGCACCGCGAGCGGCACCAGCCACAGCGAGTACTGCGGACTCCACACCTTGTTGGTCAGCAGGAACAGCGCCACGACCAGGAAGGCCAGCTGCGCCACCCTCGGCCTGCGCGCGGCGGTGAGCCCGACGACGGCGATGCCCGCACACCCCAGCAGGAAGAGCACCACCGTCACCGTGTTCAGCACGACCGGCGTCTGGCCTGGCTCCAACGCACCATCGAAGCCCGCCCAACCCGTGAAGCCGCTGATCACGTTGTAGATCGAGTCCGGATCGGCGACGCGCTCGCTGTTCAGGCGATAGAACTCGCGCCAGCCCGCCGGATACGCCAGCGCGATCGGCAGGTTCACCGCGACCCACACGGCGACGGCGGCGATGGCGGCGCGCAGCCACGACTTCAGCCTGCCCGCCCGCAGACACAGGATCAGCAGCGGCCCGAGCAGGAACAACGGATACAGCTTCGCGGCGGCGCCGAGGCCGATCAACACCCCCGCGAGCACAGGCCGTCGTCGTGCCCAGGCGAGCATGCCCGCCGTGGCGAAGGCGGTGGCGATGGTGTCGAAGTTCGTGAAGGCGTGGACGACGACCAGCGGCGAGATCGCGACCAGCGCCGCGTCCCACGGCCTGCGGCGGGCCAGCAGCGTGACCGCCCAGACGGTGACGAGCCAGCCCGCGGCCAGCCACAGCGAGGTGATGGTGAAGTACACCGCCACCGGTAGCGCGGTCGGCACGAGGCCGGTCTCCGCGATGCCGAGCCAACCCCGGGTCAGCTCGGCGTTGAGCCACTGGAACATCCCGGTGACCACCGGGTACTCCATGTAGCGGACCTGCTCGTGATCGGTGCCCTCGTCCTCCACCCAGGAGTCTCGGTAGGGGAAGGCGCCGACGTCGAGATGCTCCGCAGTGTAGAGCGGCACGATGTCCGAATAGCACATCGCGACGTACTGCCGGTTGCCGCTCCAGTCGAGCTGTGCGACGCCCTGTTCGTCGACGTACTGCTGGATGCAGGGCGCCTTGAGACCCCAGCCCAGGGTGAGCGCGAGCGCGGCCAGGAGCAGACCGACGCGCAGCGGGCTCCAGAACCAGTGCCGTCCCACGACGGCGTGTCGACCGAGCGGTCCCCCGAACATCCGACTCGCGGTGCGGGCGAGGCCTTCCGTGTGCGTGGGAGCGATCCGCTCCTCGGGCGGCAGTGTCGCCGTGTCCACTCGACGGCCTGGGCCCAGTCGATCGGAGCCCGGTCGATCGGAGACCGGTCCAGCGGACTCCGGGTGCCGCACCGCCTGGTCGGCGGACGCAGGCATCGACGACTCCGGAATCGGCCGGTCCGCCGTCGATCCGTGCTCGGCGTGGCCGTCGACATCCGACACGTCGTCGGCGGACGACGCGGACCGGATCTCCCGCTCACTGGGCACGGGCGGATCGTACGTGCCCGCGTCCGGGCCTCCAGTGATCCCCCGAAGGCGCGGGCCCGGGTGTCGCCGAGGGCGCGGACGTGCCGAGACGACGAACGGGGCGCCCTGGAGGTCAGGGCGCCCCGTCGGTCGACGAGCAGACGGATCAGTCGGGCAGACGGATCAGTCGGGCAGCGGCACGTCCCGGGTGGGAACGGGGTCTGCTCCGCCGCGGCTGCTGGTGTCGCGACCGGATCCCGTTTCGGGCGTGAAGCCCCAGGGCGGCGGACCGTCGCCGCCGCCACCACCACCGCCGCCGTTGTCCTCGCAGGCCCAGGGGGGGCAGTTGCCGTCGGGCGGCGTCGGGCTGGACGGGTCCGTCCCGCCGTCACCCGGATCCGTGCTGCCGTCGCCCGGATCGGGCGAATCGGACCAGCCCGGCTCCTCGTCGTCCTCGTCGCGGCCGTCCTCGTCCTCGTCCCGGCCCTCGTCGTCCTCGTCGCGGTCCCGGTCGCGGTCCCGATCCCCCTCGGGCGGCTCCGGCGGCCTGGGCCGGGGCTGCTCGTCGAAGATGCCGATCCGCTCGATGTCCGTCGGGAAGCCCACGGCGTCCTTGTCGGCGAGGTAGCCCTCCATGAAGGCCTTCCACGCGAAGGCGGGGACGTTACGCCCCCAGAGCTGCTCGGTGGCGGGATTGGTCGCGGTGGCGTTGACCGTCAGCGCCGCGGGCACCTCGGACCCGACCCAGACGGCCACGGAGATCTGCGGCGTGTAGCCGACCATCCAGCCCGCCTGGTTGCCCGCGCTCTGTCCGAACTGGTGGGTGCCGGTCTTGGCCGCCACCTCCCGGCCGGGCAGGTCGTGACTGGTGTGCGCGGCGACCGGCTTGAGCACCTCGGTGACGTTGTCCGCGACGGCCTTGCTCCTCGGGCCGAACGCCTGCTCGCCCTCGTGGCCCTCGTTGGCTCGGTCGAGCAGCACCACGTCGTCCGGCCCGTCGCCCTCGTGGCCGACGAACTCGACGAAGTACGGCTCGTGGTGGATCCCGCCGTTGGCGAAGGAGGCGTAGGCGACGGCCATGTCGATGGTCCGCACCTCGTACTGGCCCAGCGCGATGCCCGCGGCGGTGAAGCCCTCGCTGTTCACGAGGGTCTTCGTCTCGCCGATCTGCTCGGGGATGCCCGCCGCGTGCGCGGTCTCCGCGACGGAACTCGGCCCGAACTGATGCGCCATGTCGATGAACGGGGTGTTCGCCGACACCAGCATCGCGTTGCGCACCGAACAGTGTTCGTTGGCTCCGGTCGGGCATTGCGCCGTATTGCTGAAGACGGTTCCCTCGATGTCGATCGTCTCGCGACCGTCGTAGAACTCGCCGATGCCCTGGTCTCGTTGAAGCCCGGCGGCGACGACGAACGGCTTGAACGAGGAGCCCGGCGGCTGCATGGACGCCGCGAAGTCGATGCCCGAGCTCCACTCACCGCCGTTGTAGGCCCGCACCGCCCCGGTCGCGGGGTCGACGGCCACCATCGCGCCTCGCAGCTCGTCAGGCTGACCCGCGAAGTGCTCCGCCATGACGGCCTCCGAGTGCTCCTGGGCGGCCTTGTCGATGCTGGTCCGGATGACCATGCCCTGGCGGCGGACCTCGTCCATCGAGATGTTCCGGCCCGCCAGCTCGTTCTCGATCTGCTGCTGGAGGTGTACGTCGGTGATGCTGCGTCCGGTGTTGCCCCCCGCGCCCCGGGGCAGATAGTCGGGGAACTCGACGGCGTCGGCCTCGGCCTGGGACAGGTGCTCCCGTTCGACCATCTTGTTCACGACGTAGTCGAAGCGGGCCTCCATGCCTTCCCGGTTGTTGTCCGGGTCGTAATGGCTCGGGGCATTGAGGATGCCCGCCAGGAACAGCGACTCGTTGAGCTCCAGCTCGGGGGCCGACTTGCCGAACCAGGTCTGCGCGCCCGCCTCCAACCCGTAGGTGTTGCGGCCGAAGGAGGTGAGGTTGGCGTAGGACTCGAAGATGTACGGCTTCGACTCCTCCTGGGTGAGCTTGAAGGCCTTCACCACCTCTTCGAACTTCCGGGCGTAGGTCCCGTCGTCGTTGCCGGTGGAGAGCTTGACGTACTGCTGGGTGATGGTGGAGCCGCCGCCGGTGCCGGTGACGGCCGCTCGGACGATGCCGACGGGCGAGAAACCCATGTTGTTCTCGAACGACGGGTCCTCGGTGGCGGTGACGCCGTTGTAGAAGTCCTCGGGGATGTCCTCGTAGCTCAGGAAGCGTCGGTCGCCCTCGCCCTCGCCGTTCGGAACGATCCGCAGCATCTCGCTGCCGTCGGCGTAGGTCACCGTGACGGTCTTGTCGAGGTTCGCGAGGATCTGCTCCGGCGACGGGGCGTCCCACATCTGGTAGCCGATGGCGAAGGCCACCACCGGGGTGAGGATCGCCAGACCCGTCATCACGTAACAGGTTCGTCGGACCCGCCGCCAGATCTTCTTGCGCTTGGCCTTCTTCACGGCCTCCGGCGACTCCTCCGCGTCGTCCTCGTCGTAGTAGTCGTCCTCGTCGTAGTCGTCGTCGATCCGGACGGGCTCGTGATGCGTCAGCAGCTGGGGCTCGATCTGTGTCGTCGGCTGCTCGTCGGAGGGCTGCATCATCGGCGTCGGCTGCTCACCGGGACGGCGTGGCCCCGGCCCTGTGCCCTGTCGCAGCGCCTGGGTGTGGGCGGGCGGCGGCAGCTCCGAGGACCCGTTGACGGGGCCGGGACCGCCGGGGGAGCCCACACCGGGGACGCCGCCGGGAGGAGTGCCCGGTCCCGGGGGTGCTCCCGCGTTCATACCCGCGACCGCGGCGCCGCCTGCCGCACCGAGGGCGGCGCCCGCGGCCGCGGCGCCGAGGGGCGACGGCCCGCCCTGGCGTGGCCTGCGCTCGCCGTTCTGCGGCGGCATGCCCGCCGGTCCGGATCGGCCGTCCGCCGGGGCGCCGTGCTGCGACCGGGTCGTGCCGGGGTGACCGTTCGGGCCCGCGCCGCCTGTCTGCGGCCCGCCGGGTCCTCGGCCGCCGGAGCCTGCGCCGGTCACGCCGTCCGGACGCGGACCAAGCGCTCGGCCCGCCGGACCGCCCACGCCGGGTCCGCCTGCCGCAGGGGAGTCGCCGGAGCCGAGCCTGTCACTCAGAGAGGCCGCGCCGGGTGCGCCTGCGGGGCCGTTCGAGCCCTGGGAGCCGCCTGCCCCGTTCGGACCAGGGTGGCCGTTCGCACCTCCCGGCGGCCGTCCGTTGGGAGCCTGCCCGTTCGGCGGTTGCCCGTTCGGCGGTTGGCCGTTCGGCGGCGGGCCGCCGGCGGGACGTCCGCCCGGCGCCTGCCCGTTCGCGGGCCTGCCGGGCGGCGGCTGGCCGTTGCGCGGCGAGCCGTTGGGCGCCGGATGGCCGTTGGGCGCCGGATGGCCGTTCGGGCCGGGATGACCGTTCGGGCCGGAGTGGCCGTTCGGGCTGCCCGAGGGCGGCTGGCTCGCCGGGCCGCGACGTCCGTCCGGCCCTGCGCCGTCGGCACCGTTCACCGCCGGACCGCCTGCGCCGTTCGGGCCGGGCCTGCCCGCGGGCGGCCGTCCGTTCTCCGGCCCGCCGGGGAAGCCCGACGGCGGCGTGGCAGGTCGTTCCTGAACGCGCGTCGCACCCGGGCGGCCTGCTTCGGCGGCACCCATGGGAGTGTGTGATCCGTCACGGGGCCTGTTCCTGCCGGGGAGACCGCCAGGATCGCCGAGATTTCCCGCGTCGCCGCGAGGCCCCGCGCCGTTCGGCGGCGGGGCGAAGGAGCCGCCCGGCGGCGGCTGATTCGGCCGAGGGGCACCGGGCGGTGGCGGACCACCGGGGGGCATCCCCCCTGGCGGACCCTGCCTCGGGGCGTCCGGCGGGCCGTCCGGCCGGGGCGACGGTTCACCCGCCGATCGAGGACGAGCGCTGCTCGCCTCGCCTGGGACATACGACATCTGGCCCTCCACCTGCGGCCTCGGGGTGTGGCCGGCAGGCGGCCTGCCGTTGTGTGCGTCGTTCACGAGTGGGCCTCCCACACCGACGTGCCCGACGGGCACGCAGTCCGGTGATCGTCTGTGCTCTGGCGCTCTCGCGCCCGCGCACGCACTGGCGACGGACTCACTCGGAGGCCGTCCTCCGCCGTGGGCGTCCGTCGTCCATGCCGCGCGTTCCCAAGACGTATGACTGCACCAGGTGGTTCCAACTACAGGTGCGGCAGACCTCCACCACGTAGACGGTGAACTCCTCGAAGAGGGTTGCCATCCTGGCGAGCTCGTCATTCGTCCTTGCTGATCCCGCCGCGTGCTTCAGTTCGTCGCCGTAGACCCAGGACACCTGGGTCAGGGGCTCCTTGCGGCACACCGGGCAGGTCACATCGCTTGCCTGACCATGAAACTTCGCCGCCCGCAACAGGTACGGACTGGCGTCGCAGACCTCCATCACCCCGACCCGACCGGAGTGGACGCCTGCGAGCAACGCCCTGCGCTGCAGCGCGTAGTCGACCACCTGTCGTTGGGTCCGCACGTTGACAGCGTACGTGTCGTGGGCCCACCGACGATGGGCCGTTCGGGGAGCGCGGCCGCGCCTGTCGTCACTCCACGCGCCCAGCGTGAGGGAGATGTATCGGACCGATATAGTGGGGTAATCCATCGCAGCGACGCGGTGGCGCGGTGGGTCTGCGGAGCTCAAGAACGGTGCTGGGAGGTGCGACGTGCTCGAACTGGCGGTGCTCGGTCTGCTGCACGAGGCGCCGATGCACGGTTATGAGCTGCGTAAACGACTCCACGCTCTGCTGGGTGCCTTCCGTGCGTTCTCGTACGGCTCGCTCTACCCGACTCTGCGCAGGCTTCAACTCGCCGGGCTGATCACCGACGAGTCTGCCCAGGACGCGGTGCAGCGGACCTGGAACCGACGCGCCAAGACGGTCTACAAGCTGACCGCCGACGGCAAGGAGCGCTTCGCCGAATTAGTCGCCGACGTGGGCCCGCAGACTTGGGACGACGGCTCGTTCGGCATCCACCTGGCGTTCTTCTCGCGCACCCCGGCGGAGGCGCGGATGCGGATCCTCGAGGGACGACGGCGCCACGTCGAGGAACGTCGAGAGGGATTCCGATCGACCCTGGGGCGGGCGAGCGAACAGATCGACCGCTACACGCTCGAACTGCACCGCATGGGTCTGGAGAGCTCCGAACGCGAGGTTCGCTGGCTCAACGAGTTGATCGCGCACGAACGAGCCGAGCACGAGGACCCGCCGTCGTCGGGGAGGCCGCGTGACTAGAAGAAGCAAGGACCACCGCGTCCAGCCGGCGACGACTGGCAGTCGTTCCCCGGTACCTGAGGATTCGAAGAAGGAGGACCCGGCAATGGGCGTAGATCGTCGTAGCGTGCGGGTGGCAATCGTCGGTGTCGGCAACTGCGCGGCATCGCTGGTGCAGGGCGTTCAGTATTACCAGGACGCCGCGCCGGACACCCAGGTCCCGGGCCTGATGCACGTGGAGTTCGGCGAGTACCACGTCCGCGACATCGAGTTCGTCGCCGCGTTCGACGTGGACGCCAAGAAGGTCGGTCGCGATCTCTCGGAGGCGATCGTCGCCAGCGAGAACAACACCATCAAGATCTGCGACGTGCCCCCGCTCGGCGTGCCGGTGCAGCGAGGCACGACGCTGGACGGGCTGGGCCGCTACTACCGCGAGATGATCGAGGAGTCCGACGAGACCCCGGTCGACGTGGCCGCGGTGCTGCGGGAGAGCGCGGCGGACGTGCTGGTGTGCTACCTGCCCGTCGGCTCCGAGGACGCCGCGCGGTACTACGCCGCCGCCGCGTTGGAGGCCGGTGTCGCCTTCGTCAACGCGCTGCCGGTGTTCATCGCCTCCGACCCGGAGTGGGCCGAGCGGTTCCGTGCCGCGGGCGTGCCGATCATCGGCGACGACATCAAGTCGCAGGTCGGCGCGACGATCACCCACCGGGTGATGGCCAGGCTCTTCGAAGACCGGGGCGTGCTCCTGGACCGCACCATGCAGCTCAACGTGGGCGGCAACATGGACTTCAAGAACATGCTGGAGCGGGACAGGCTGGAGTCGAAGAAGGTCTCCAAGACGCAGGCCGTGACCTCCCAGGTCGACCGCGACCTCGGCAAGCGCAACGTCCACATCGGTCCGTCGGACTACGTGCAGTGGCTCGACGACCGCAAGTGGGCCTACGTCCGGCTCGAAGGACGCGCGTTCGGCGACGTCCCGTTGAACCTGGAGTACAAGCTCGAGGTGTGGGACTCGCCGAACTCGGCGGGCATCATCATCGACGCGGTGCGTGCGGCCAAGATCGCGAAGGACCGGGGCGTCGGCGGGCCGATCCTGTCCGCCGCCTCCTACTTCATGAAGTCCCCGCCGGAGCAGTACGCGGACTCGGTGGCGCGGCAGCGGGTCGAGGACTTCATTCGAGGCGACGTGGAGCGTTGACGTCGGGCGGGCGGGCCGTTCGGCTCCGCCCGCACCACCTCGGCGGTGTCCGCCTGCTCGGCGAGGCACGCAGGGCCGCGCCTTTCGCGACGCGGTGGAGCCGCCCGCACGCGGACTTCGGAGGTCGATCGGCCATGATCCTCTTCGGCGCGGTGCTCGTCCTGGCGGGGCTGTTCTCCTACTTCATGGGTGAGACGGCGGTGTTCGGCCTCGAGCCGGACGTCGTCGGTCTGTCGCTTCTCGTGCTCGGCGGCGTGGTGCTGGCCGTCGCCGTGGCGCGGCGGGTCCGGGCGCGCCGTGACTCCCCGGAGACGGAGCCGATCGGCGGCCCGGTGCGCAGGCTGCGTGCCGTCCCCCGGCTGATCCGCTCGGCGGGCCGGGAGTATCCCGGCATGCGGCGTCGGCACCTCGCCCTGTGGGCCCTGGCGGTCGTCTATCTGATCTCGCCCGTCGACCTCATCCCCGCGTTTCTGCCGATCATCGGGTTCACCGACGACGCGGCGCTGCTGTTCTGGCTGCTCGGCGACGTCTCCGCCCACTCGGGACGCTTCTTGAACTGGGAACGGCGCCGGGGACCGTCCACGGAGATCTCGGCGGGGTCGAGGCCCGAGGCCGGGCGGGACGAGTCGGAACCGCCGGCGTCCTGACCCGCGCAGCGCCCCCTCGATCCCCGCCTGTCGGTCAGAGACGGATGTCCGGATCGACGGTCGCGGTGGGAGTGCACACGACGGCGTCGAAGGCCTCGGCCAGTGGGGTGCGCAGCAACGCGGACTGCGTCCGGATGCCGTCCAGCGCGGGTCCGTTCGTGGCGGTGTCGGCGGTCGGCCGCAGGTCGGTCAGGGTCGGCTCGTCCCCGCGCCCCGCCGCGAGAAGCGCGGCCTCGATGCTCCCCTCGGCCGGTGGCACCAGCCGAGTGTCGGCCACGGTGAAACCGAGGTCGGCCGTCTCGTCCGGATACATCTCGGGGGCGTGGTCGGCGGTGTGGGTCAGGGCGATCACCCGGTAGTCCCGGCCGAGCATCCGATGCAGATACAGACCCATCGGCAGCGCGGTGAGCACGCCGTCGAAGCTCACCGGGGTTCGTTGCACGTGGTTGTTGTGCGCGACCAACACGAGGCGGGCCTCGGGATCTGAGCGTTCCAGGTGCCAGCGCACGGATTCGGCCATGAACGACTCGCGCACCGAGAGGTCGGCGGGCTGCGGCACGCCCGCGAAGAGGCCGTGCATGGCCCGGAACATGTGGTCGGCGTGGCAGGCCGCCTCCACCCGGCGCAGCGCCACGTCGTATCGATGCCGGTCGCCGCGTGCCTCGTACATCGGGGCGGCGGCTGTGAAGCGCAGCAGCAGACGCCGCAGCGCCGCGGTCAGCGCGTCCTGCTCGGCGGAGGCGAGTCGGCCCCAGGCTGGGGCCGCCGCCGCGGCGGACGCTCCGGCGATCCGGTCCGAGATCTCCAGTGCGGCGATGACCAGGGGCAGGGCGTCCGGGTCGACGGCACGCAGATAGTCGGCGACCGGGTCGAGCGCGGGTCGTAGTGAGCCTCCGGCCTGTGGGATGTCGATGCCCGCGAACCGCAGCGTCGCCGTGCTGGTGCGGTTGTGCCGCCGCAGTCGGCGCAGCACCGCGCCACCCACTCCGTCGACGACTCGGCCGCCGAGCGGCTCGGAGTCGGTGCGGTGGGCGGAAGTCCGCCCGGCGTCGGTGGTCTCGGCTGTCCGCGACGTCTCGGCGGCGAGTCCGGCGTCGGCGACGACGCCCTCGCTGAAGCCGAACTCGACGGCCAGGACGGTGAATCCGCAGCGTTCGGCGAGGAATCGGACGATCCGTTGCTGGAGAAGGCCGAACTCCTGGACGAAGTGCGCGTTCTCTCCGACGGCGACGACGCGAGCGTCGCCGACGATCTCTCGCAGAGGCTCCAGGTCGTCCAGTGGCGCGTCCGGGTCCAGGCTGGTCAGGGTCGTCGTGTGGTGACGAGACCAGTCCGGCGGAGGGTCGTGCTCAGTGCGGTCGACACCCATGGTCGTCTGTCCTCGGTTCGCGGGCGGCGGGTTCGTCGTCGGCAGCGGCCGACGACGCGGCGGGTTCCGTCGCCGCGGTGACGTGGGTCGGCGGACGCCGGATCAGTCGTGCGGAGACGTTAACAGCGACGACGCCCGCGATCGGCGGGAAGCGGCGCGGTCGGCCGACGTATCCCCGGTGCCCGTCGCGGGAGGCGCGACGGGGCCGTCACCGGCCGGTGCTCGCCGAGCAGCCGACCGCCTCCGGTCCGACGACGTCCAGGTGTGCTCCTTGTGAGGTTCCGTGCTCCTCGTCGCCGGCCCGCGCGCCGGAATTCGTGCCTGCGCCCGCTTCCCGCACCACACCGGCGGCGGTTGTTCGACTCACGTTCACCTCGGAGTCGGAATGCGCTCCTACGGTCGGCGCGTTCCCACCCGCCACCTCCCGGAGGTCAGCGTGTCGACTCCACCCGCGGAAGACCGCCGCGTCATCCCGCTGCCCCTGCTCGCCACCGACCACCACGGAAACCGATCCTCGATCACCTGCCGATACCGCTGCGGCGACGCCTGCGGCCACGAGGCGCCCAACACCTCCTCGAACCCCTACTTCGGCGACGTCGTCAAGCAGGTGATGAGCCGTCGGGGCGCGCTGCGTGCCGCCGCCGTGGTCACCATCGCGGGCGGTGCCGTCGGAGCACTGAGCGGGACGGCCGCCGCCGAGACGATCGCGACGCAGGGACGGGGACCCGGCCACGGTCCCGGCCAGGGCGGGGCGCCGGACAGGACCGGCAGACCGGCCCCCGGCACCGACTACTCACCCGTCGCACCGAACACCGAGGACGCGGTGGTCATCCCGGACGGCTACCGGCAGAACGTCGTCATCCGCTGGGGCGACGCGGTGCTCGACGGCGCCCCGGAGTTCGACTTCGAGAACCAGACGGCCGCCGCGCAGGCACGCCAGTTCGGCTACAACTGCGACTTCGCGGGCCTGATCCCGCTGGACGGCAGCGGACGGCGCAACCTGCTCGTGGTCAACCACGAGTACACCACCGAGCCGTTCATGTTCCGCGGCTACGACGCGGAGAACCCCACTCGGGAGCAGGTCGAGATCGCCTGGGCCGCCCACGGCCTCAGCGTCGTGTTCGCCGAGCGGGACAGGCACCGAGGCGGGCTGAGCACGGGACCCAGTCGCTACAACCGACGGATCACCGCCACCACCGAGTTCGAGGTGCGCGGGCCCGCGGCGGGCAGCGACCTGCTCAAGACGGCCGCGGACCCCACCGGAACCAAGGTCCTCGGCACGCTGAACAACTGCGCGGGCAGCGTCACCCCGTGGGGCACGGTGCTCTCCGGTGAGGAGAACTTCAACCAGTACTTCGGCAACGCCGAGCGGATCACCGACCCGGACCAGGCCGCGAAGCTCGCCAGATACGGCATCTCGGGCGGGGCGAGCGAACGGCGCTGGGAGCAGTTCGACCCGCGCTTCGACGTGGCTCAGGAGCTGAACGAGACGCATCGGTTCGGCTGGGTCGTCGAGATCGACCCGCACGACCCGGACTCGACTCCGGTCAAGCACACGGCGTTGGGCCGGTTCAAGCACGAGGGAGCCGCCGTGCGGGTCGCCCGCGACGGGCGGGTGGTCGCGTACTCCGGGGACGACGAGCGGTTCGACTACATCTACAAGTTCGTCTCGAAGGGCCGGGTGAAGAAGGGCGAGAGCAGGCACGCCCGCAGGCACAACATGCGCCTCCTCGACGAGGGAACGCTTTACGTGGCCCGCTTCACCGGCGACAGCCCGGTCGAGGAGATCGACGGCTCCGGTGATCTTCCCTCGGACGGCGAGTTCGGCGGGACCGGCGAGTGGATTCCGCTCGCCGACGGCGACCGGTCCTTCGTACCGGGGATGACGGCGGAGGAGGTCTACGTCTACACGCGGCTCGCGGGGGACCGGGTCGGCGCCACGAAGATGGACCGGCCGGAGGACATCGAGCCGAACCCGGTGACCGGCAGCGTCTACGCGGCGTTGACCAACAACACCAACCGGGGAGCGACCGGCGCCGCCGCGGCGGACGAGGCCAATCCCAGGAACGACAACAAGCACGGCCACGTCCTGGAGTGGACGGAACACCGCAACGACCCCACCGCCACACGTTTCACGTGGAACCTGCTGCTGGTCTGCGGTGACCCGGAGTCGCCGGACACCTACTTCGGCGGCTTCGACAAGAGCCAGGTCAGCCCGATCACCAGCCCGGACAACGTCGCCTTCGACCCGCACGGCAACCTGTGGATCTCCACCGACTCGACGGGTGCGCTCGGCATCAACGACGGCCTGTACTCGGTGCCCGTGCAAGGCCGGGAACGCGGACATCTGAAGCTCTTCCTCACCGTGCCACGCGGCGGTGAGACCTGCGGTCCGATCATCACCGAGGACCTGGTCACGGTGTGCGTGCAGCATCCCGGCGAGGTCGACGGCGCCACCGTGGAGAACCCCGCGTCGAACTGGCCGGACCGGGGTGACTCTCAGCCTCGGCCGTCGGTGGTCAGCGTCTGGCGCACCGGCCGGGGCGGGCGCGGAGTGGGACGCATCGGCGAGTGACGTACGCCGAGTGACGTACGCCGAGTTCGGTCGGCGGGGGCTCGTCGAACGCTGTACGACGCCCCCGTCGCCCGGTGACGCGTCCCTGCCCGGCGCCGTCGCCGGTCTGAGAAGTCGCCGCCGCCGCAGGCGGGCCTCCGACATCCGCCTCGGCCGTGCGGCGGAGCCGGGAACGCGGGCCCGTGCGGTCTAGGCTCGCGCGCATGACTTCACGACCTCTTGCCCTGGTCACCGGCGCCTCCCGAGGGGTGGGGGCCGCCGTGGCCAGGGCGCTGGCGCCGACGCACGATCTGTTGTTGGGCGGCCGCGATCGGCAGCGGCTCCTTCCGCTCGTCGAGGAGCTGCCCACCGCCGATCCCTGGATCGTGGAGCTGACCGACGGGGCAGCCGTGGCCGAGGCCGTCGCCGACATCGCCTCGTTGGACGTCCTGGTGCACAGCGCGGGGATCGTCGAGCTCGGCTCGATCGCGGAGACGTCCGCCGACTCGTGGCGTCGTACCTTCGACGTCAACGTGATCGCCGTCGCCGAGCTGACCCGTCTGCTCCTGCCCGCGCTGCGGTCCGCACGAGGCCACGTCGTGCTCGTCAACTCCGGCGCAGGCCTGCGAGCGAACCCGGGCTGGGGTTCGTACGCGGCCGGCAAGTTCGCCCTGCGTGCCTTCGCCGACGTGCTGCGGGCGGAGGAGGCCGACGCGGGAGTCCGGGTGACCTCGGTGCATCCGGGCCGGGTCGCCACGGACATGCAGCGGGCGGTCCGGGCCGCCGAGGGCGGCGACTTCGAGCCGGAGCGCTATCTGCGCCCGCAGACGGTCGCCGACGTGGTCGCGACGGCCGTACGACTCCCCGCCGACGGTCAGCTCAACGAGATCGTCCTGCGGCCGCGTTCGTAGCCGCCTTCGGCGGGCATTCGGCGGTCGTCGTCGGTTTCTCCGGAGCTGACGCGGGGTGCGTCGAAGCGGAGGAGCCACGGGGACGGCCGGTGTGCTCGGTCCGCGGCATCGCCGGTATGGGCATGAGCAGACGCCCCGGTGTCGGGACCTGACGGCCTCGTCCGCCTCGATGCGCGCTGCCTCTCCGCTGTCGGTGCGGGGCGCGGCTCAGGTGTGCGTGGCGGGCAGGCCAACGAGCGGAGGCGCGTCGAGCCGTGGTGCGGTGCTGTCGGACGACCGACAGCGGGGGCCGGGATGAGGATCTCGACCGGGCACGTCCACGTGGACATCGCGGATGATCTGCGATGCACCGCCTGCGCGGCTCGGTGGTGGTCACGCTGTGAGGTCGTCGCCAAGGGCCGCCGGGCGGTGCCGGGGCGGAACGGGCGGCCGATCGCTGGACTCGCCGGTTACGGAGCGACGGCCAGAGACGCGAGAAGCCTCACCCACATGGGTGAGGCTTCGGGCTTTGGAATTGGAAAACCCCGCAGTGCTGCCAGGTCGGGGGTCCGCCAGCACCGCAGGGTCACTTGGTTCATCGTCGGTACATCCAAACGTGTTACACCCTGTCTGGATGTGACGCGCGACACCGTGACTGCCGGTGCGGTGCCTGTCGGCTCAGCGGTTCAACAGGTTGTGACGCTGAGCGATGATCAGCAGCTCGTCACGAAGCGCCGGGCTCGATGCCGAGTCGATCGCCTCCTGGAGGGCCTTGTTCGTCCGAGGGCGGGTGCTGCTGTTCCTACGGAGACGCAGGCGGGCGGCGAGATTCATCGGGTGTCCATCACCTTCGTTATTCTTGACTTCTCGGTACGACTCAAGTATGCCCCATTGATCGCGAGATTGCACCCGATTGTCCGGTGAGGAGCGGCACACGCCGATGATTGTCCGGTGGCTAACGCTTGAGGCCGCCGATGCGATGGAACTGGAAATAGCCACCCGTCATCTTCCGGACACGTGCCCGCCACCGGGGCGCCTACTGAATCGGTACGGCCGATCACGAATCCGCAACATGGCCCCGGCCGGCGAATCCTCGGCGAGCGGTCGCCTGCCGATCGGCGCCCGCCCGGTCGGCGGCTCGCACCTTCGGATCGGCACAGCCGCGCCGCGTAGGTCGGCGGACACGGTGCCCAGGACGGTGCGGCGGCCTGGGCTCCTTGCCACCGGAGGATTCACGGGGTTGGCTGGGCCGCGTGACCGAAGTCGTGACACAGGGGACGGGCAGGGCCACGGCGCGGGCCGATCAGGCGATGCTGCGGGTGACGTTCAGCAGTACGGCCAGGACGCGTGCCGAGGCGGTGGCACTGCTGGGCGAGCGAGTGGACGGCGTCGAGCCGCTGCTGGACCGCGCGGGCGTGGTGGTGCGGTCTCGGCGACTCGGAGTCCATGCCGACTGGCAGCGACAGCGGCAGGTCGGCTGCCGGGCCGAGCAGCATTACAACCTGGAGGTGACCGACCCCGAGGTGCTGGCCGACCTCGCCGGGGTGCTGCTGGCCGCCGAACCGGAGCGGCTGGACGGACCCACCTGGTCGTTGCGGGACGACACGGCGGCCCGCAACGCCGCGCAGCGCGCCGCCGTCGACGACGCGAGATCCAAGGCCGTCGGATACGCCGACGCACTCGGCCGGTCGCTCGGACCGCTGCTGCGGATCAGCGACGCGGAGGCGAGCGGCTCGGCCGCACGCGGCGCCTACGGCGGAGCGGAGGCCGCGGGCATCGCGCCCGCGGGTCGGAGCACCGCCGCGGACGTCCGTCGACTCAACCTCGAACCACAGGACATCGTGAGCACCGTCCGCTGCGTGACGCACTGGACGCTGACGGACTAGACGCCGCCGACGGGCCCCGTCCTCCCGGCGCGCGGCGGCGGGAGGACGGGGCCCGGTTCAGTAGGTCATCGCCAGGCCGGGATCGGCGAGCAGCGCCCCGATGTCGGCGAGGAACCGCGAGCCCTGCTGGCCGTCGACCACCCGGTGATCGAAGCTCAACGCCAGCTGACACACCTTGCGCGGCACGACCTGGCCGTCGACCACCCACGGCATGTCGCGAATGGCGCCCAGCGCCAGGATCGCCGACTCGCCCGGATTCAGGATGGGCGTCCCGGTGTCGACGCCGAACACCCCGACGTTGGTGATGGTGATGGTGCCGTCGACCATGTCCGCCGGGGTGGTGCGACCCTCCCGCGCGGTCGTGGCCAGCGCGTCCAGCGCCTCGGCCAGCTCACGCAGCGACATGTCCTGCGCCTCACGCACCTTCGGCACGACCAGCCCACGCGGGGTGGCCGCGGCGATGCCCAGGTGCACGTAGGACTTGTAGACGATCTCGCCTGCCTGCTCGTCCCAGGTCGCGTTGACGTCCGGCGTCCGACGCACCGCGAGACACAGCGCCTTCGCGGCGAAGGCCAACGGCGTGATCTTCACGCCCTGGAACTCCGGATGCGTCTTCAGTCTGGCCCGCAGCTCCATCATCGGCGTGACGTCGACGGTGAGGAACTCCGTGACGTGCGGCGCGGTGAAGGCGCTCTGCACCATGGCCTGGGCGGTGGCACGTCGCACGCCGCGGATCGGCACCCGCTCCTCGCGGGCAGGCTGCCCCCGCGTCGGCGTGGCCGGAACCGCTGCCGCCGCGACGGCGCCGGTGACGTCCTCGCGGGTGATCACGCCGTTCGCGCCGCTGCCGACGATGGTGCGGAGGTCGATGCCCGCGTCCTTGGCGAGTTTGCGCACCGGGGGCTTGGCGAGCGGCACCCGTCCGGTGGTGCGAGGCTGCGCACCGCCCGCAGGCATCGCCGCCGGAGCCGCAGGCTTGGGGGCGGGTGTGGCGGGCACGGCCGCCACCGGCTGGGGAACGGGCGCGGGCGGTGCCGCCTGCGGTGCCGAGGCACCGGACTTCTTGCGGGGCCTGCGCGTCGCCGCCCCGGTACGAGGCCCGTATCCGACCAGGTTCGACACCCGGCCCTCCGCCTCGGCGGGCTTCGCGCCGTTGACGGCCTGCTCGTCTGTCGATTCCCCGTCCGCCGAGCCGTGCGGATCGACGTCGATGGCGATGATCGGCACGCCGACCTCGACGGTCTCGCCGACCTCGACCAGCAGTTGCGACACCTGCCCCGCGAACGGGCAGGGCAGCTCGACCACGGCCTTCGCCGTCTCGATCTCGACGATGATCTGGTTGACCGTCACCGTGTCGCCCGCGGCGACGTGCCAGGTGATGATCTCCGCTTCGGTGAGTCCCTCGCCGGTGTCCGGCAGCGGGAAGTGCTTCAGTCGTGGCATTGCGGCCTCCCCCTACCAGCGCAGCGAACGTTCGACGGCATCCAGCACCCGATCCAGATCGGGGAGGAACTCCTCCTCCAACTTGGCGGGCGGGTAGGGAGTGTCGAAGCCCGTGACACGCAGCACGGGAGCCTCCAGCGAGTAGAAGCACTCCTGCTGCACCTGGGCGGCGATCTCCGCCGCGATCGAGGACTCGCCCGGTGCCTCGCTGACCACGATCAGCCTGCCGGTGCGACGCACCGACTCGAAGACGGGGGCCAGATCCAACGGCGACAGCGACCGCAGGTCGATCAGCTCCAGTCGATGCCCGTCCTCCGCCGCGACCCGGACCGCGTCGGTGCAGGTGCGCACCATCGGCCCATAACAGACGACGGTGGCGTCCGACCCCTGCTGAAGCACCCGCGAGGCATGCAGCGGGAAGGGCGTCGCACTCGTGTCGAGTTCCGCCTTCTCCTGGTAGCGCCGCTTCGGTTCGAAGAACAGGACCGGGTCATCGGAGGCGATGGCCTGCTGGATCATCCAGTAGGCGTCCACCGGATCGCCGCAGGCCACGACCTTCAGGCCCGCGGTGTGGGCGAAGTAGGACTCCGGCGACTCCGAGTGGTGCTCCACCGCGCCGATGCCGCCGCCGAAGGGCACTCGGATCACCACGGGCACCTTGATCCGGCCCTGGGTGCGGAAGTGCAGCTTGGCCAGCTGGCTCACGATCTGGTCGAAGCCGGGGAAGATGAAGCCGTCGAACTGGATCTCGCAGACCGGTCGATAACCTCGGATGGCCAGACCGATCGCCGTGCCGATGATGCCCGACTCGGCCAGCGGGGTGTCCATCACCCGCTGTTCGCCGAAGTCCTTCTGGAGCCCGTCGGTGATGCGGAAGACGCCGCCGAGCTTGCCGATGTCCTCACCGAGCAGCACGACCTTGGGGTCCCGTTCCATCGCCGCGCGCAGGCCCAGGTTGAGGGCCTTGGCGATGGTCACCTTCTGCGTCGTGCCCGCAGGGCCGCCTGCCGCGCCCGCCGCCTGTCGCGTGGACCCGTCGCCCGCCGTGTCGGTGCCCTGTGCCGTCGTCCGGGATCTCGTCTCGGCCATCAGTGCGCACCCCCCGAGTGATCGAAGTCGGCCAGGTAGGTGAGGAACTCGTCGCGCTGCCGATCCAACGGCGGACTGCTCTCGGCGTAGACGTTCGAGAAGATCCGCTCGGCGGGCGGGGTGGGCATGTCGACGCAGTACGCGCGGAGTCGTTCGGCGAGGGCGTCGGACTCGGCGTCCACGTGGGCGAAGAAGTCCGCGTCGGCGAACTGACCGCGCACCAGATGCACCCGGACCCGCTCGATGGGGTCCTTCAGCTTCCACGCCTCGAGCTCGTCGGAGAGGCGGTAGCGAGTGGGGTCGTCCGACGTCGTGTGGGCGTCCATCCGATAGGTGAAGGCCTCGATGAGGACGGGGCCGTTGCCGCTGCGACACTCCTCCAACGCCCAGCGGGTGACCGCGAGCGTGGCGAGCACGTCGTTGCCGTCCACCCGGATGCCGGGGAAGCCGAAGCCGTTCGCCCGCTGATACAGCGGGATGCGGCTCTGCCGTTCCATCGGCTCGGAGATCGCCCACTGGTTGTTCTGACAGAAGAAGACGACGGGCGCGTCGTACACCGCGCCCCAGACGAACGCCTCGTTCACGTCGCCCTGGCTGGTGGCGCCGTCACCGAAGAAGACGATGGTCGCCTCGTCGTCCTGATGGTCGTCGCCGACCTTGCCGTCGAGCCGCTGCCCCATCGCGTAGCCGGTCGCGTTGAGGACCTGGTTGCCGATGACGATGGTGTAGGGGTGGAACCGCTTCTCCAGCGGGTCCCACGTGCCGTGATCGGTGCCGCGGAAGATGCCCAGCAGCTCCGTCGGATCGATGCCTCGGCACCAGGCGACCCCGTGTTCCCGGTAACTGGGAAACGCCATGTCGGTGGGGCGCATCGCGCGGCCCGCGCCGATCTGCGCTGCCTCCTGACCGAGGAGCGGCACCCAGATGCCGAGCTGTCCCTGGCGCTGGAGGGCGTTGCACTCGCGGTCGGCGCGTCGGACCAGGACCATGTCCCGGTAGAGGTCACGCAGGCCTTCGGGAGTGATGTCGAGGTCGAAGTGCGGGTGCGCGACTCGCTCACCTTCGGGGGTGAGGAGCTGCACCAGGTCGGGGCCACCTTCCGAGGTGGCGCGCAGTCCAGCGATCACCTGCTCCGCCGTGGGTCGAGCCGCCACGGCGGCCGGGGCGCTCTCCGATGGCGGCGGTATGTCGGCCGAGGAACTCGGCCAAGGCTTGGTCCAGTATTCGGGCGACGACATGCCTGTCTCCTCAGTCTTGAGGCCCGCGCTCACCACTTGTGATGACGGAACGCGGACGCACCGCCGGGCGCCGCCACCGTCCTTTGGGACTGCGACATCGACCGTCGGCACTGACGGTTCGCTCCAGCAATACTTGCACGGCCGCTGGGCGCGCAAGAGTATCGATGGTTGCTAAAGATGCTCCGGGTTTGTGGTGGGGACCGTCCCTAGCTGCACGTTCGGCGACACACCGTGTTCGTCGGTCACCTGTGGTCACCGATCTCGTGGGCGTGAACGGCGATCGCGTTCGCGAGGATGATCAGGCGGGTGCCTGCCTGCGTCGATCGGATGCCGAGCCGACCGATGCGCGGCGGCGTCCGTCGGCTCATCGTGCGGCTGCTTCCGGCGCCTCGGGCGGTTCCCCGCCGGGGCTTCCTCGTGGCTTGCCGCAGGGGCCTCTCTCAGCGATCCCGCCGCTGGTGTCCTTCTCGGCGGCCCGCCGCCGCGCCCCCAAGCGCACGCCGCACCCGCGCGGACCCGCTACGTCCTGCCCCGCGCCCCGACCCCGTCCGCCCCGCATCGGCCGATGGTCGGGCGATCCGATGACAGGATGCGGGCGTGACGCACGAAGACCTGATGACGACGGTGCAACGACAGTGGGACTCGGCGGTCCAGCCGAGCCTGGAGCGGCTGGTCGAGATCCCGGCCCTCTCACCAGCCTTCGATCCGGACTGGGCCGCCTCCGGACACCTGGACGCGGCGATCGCGCATGTCGAGACCTGGATCGCCGACCGGGGACTGGCGGGGGCGACCACTCGGGTCCTGCGGCTGCCCGGTCGGACCCCGTTACTGGTGGTGGACGTCCCCGCGACCTCGGGTGCCGAGGACGCCGGGACCGTCCTGTTGTACGGACATCTCGACAAGCAGCCGCCCGTCGGCGGCTGGTCGGAGGGCCTCGGCCCGTGGACGCCGGTCGTCAAGGACGGCAGGCTCTACGGGCGCGGCGCCGCCGACGACGGCTACGCGGCCTATGCGGCGACGACGGCCGTGGAGGCGCTGCGGGCCACCGGCGGCGCCCACGCGAGGGCGGTCATCCTGCTGGAGACCGGCGAGGAGTCCGGCTCGCCCGATCTGCCCGCCTACCTCGCGGAGCTGAGCGAGGAGCTCGGCGAGGTCAGCCTGGTGGTCTGTCTCGACTCGGGCGCGGGCGACTACCGGCGCATATGGCTGACGACCTCGCTGCGGGGGATGGCGCAGCTGCGGGTGCGGGTGACGGTGCTCGACGCGGGCCAGCACTCGGGCATGGCCGGCGGGGTCGTGCCCAGCTCCTTCCGAGTCCTGCGGGTGCTGCTGGACCGGATCGAGGACGCCGAGACCGGACGGCTGCTGCTGCCGGAGCTGTCCGTCGAGGTGCCCGCGAACCGTGTCGAGGAGGTCCGGGAGGCGATCGAGGCGGTGCCGAACCTGGTCTCCGACGGCATCCCGATGCCCGCCGACGTCCGGCCGATCGTCGACGACCCGGTGGAGCAGGCGTTGAACAACACCTGGCGGCCGACGTTGTCGGTGATCGGGGCGGCCGGTCTGCCGGATCCCGACGAGGCGGGCAACGTCCTGCGGCCGTCGACGACCCTGGCGCTGAGCTTCCGCCTGCCGCCGACGGCCGACCCGGAGGCCGCGCTGGCGGCGCTGCGCACGGCGCTGACCTCGGACGTGCCGTACGGAGCCCGCGTGGAGCTGGAGCGCAGCGAGTGCGCCCCCGGCTGGAACGCCCCCGAGGTGGCGCCGTGGCTGGCGAGCGCGTTGGCGACGGCGAGCGACGAGGTGTTCGCCGCGCCGTGGCGGACGATGGGCATCGGCGGCTCGATCCCCTTCATGGGGCTGCTGCACGCGGCCTATCCCTCGGCGCAGTTCGTGGTGACCGGAGCGCTCGGTCCGGGCAGCAACGCGCACGTACCGGACGAGTCGCTCCAGCTGGACTATGCGGCGAAGATCACTGCGGCGGTGGCCGTGGTGCTGGACGCGCACGCCCGGCGGGATTGAGGAACCGCTCGCCTGCGGTGACCGAGGTGTCACCGCAGGTGAGTCGGCGGCGGGTGTCGGACGTGGCGGACTCCGGGAAGGGATCACCGAATTCGGCTGGACCCGGTGAGGCGCGAACGCCCTAGTCCACCTGGCGGATCAATTGCACCCACATGCGTCACATCTCTACGGATGGTTCGGTCCCTTAATCCAATGGTTACATTCAATTTCGCCCAGTAGTGGAATGATGCCTTCCGTTCGATACGGATAGTGATCGGAGGGCGACGTTTTGGTGCAGCGGACTCGACCGCGGGCCATGGTGGTCGCGGCCTGCACACTGGCCGTGTCCCTCGGACTTGCCGCGTGCGGATCGACCACGGATGCCGCCGAGCCGACCGAGGAACGGGTCGTCCCCGACGTCGACCTCGTCTCCGAGGGCAGGCTGTTGACCTGTACGCACCTGCCGTACCAGCCCTTCCAGTACGAGGAGGGTGGCGAGGTGGTCGGCTTCGACGTCGACATCGTCGACCTGATCGCCGACGAGCTGGGCGTCGAACAGGCGATCGTCGACATGCCCTTCGAGGGAA
Source organism: Actinoalloteichus hoggarensis (assembly GCF_002234535.1). Classification (NCBI taxonomy): domain Bacteria; kingdom Bacillati; phylum Actinomycetota; class Actinomycetes; order Pseudonocardiales; family Pseudonocardiaceae; genus Actinoalloteichus; species Actinoalloteichus hoggarensis. The sequence continues at coordinate 6,504,726 of NZ_CP022521.1, read as the reverse complement.
TCCAGAACGGCGAGGCGCTCGACGCGGGGGAATGCGACATCGCCGCGGCGGCGATGACGATCACCGGGCCGAGGGGCGAGGTGATCGACTTCGCCTATCCCTATTTCAACGCCGCCCAGGCACTGCTGGTGGAGCGCGCATCGCCCGTCCGGGGCCTGGACGGGATGCACGGCATGCGCCTGGCCATTCAGACGGGCACCACCGGAGCCGAGTTCGTCGAGCAGTACAACGCCGAGCACGGTGACCCGATCGAGCTCGTCTACTACAGCAATCTCAGCGCGTTGACGCAGAGCCTGCGCTCCGACGAGACCGACGGCGTGGTCTCCGACAACGGGCCGCTGCACGAGTTCGCCGAGGTCTACCGCGACACCGAGGTCGTCGCCGAGTTCGACACCGGCGAGCAGTACGGGCTCGCGGTCCGCAAGGGCAACACCGAGCTCCTGGACGTCGTGAACCGGGTGCTCGAAGAGGCTCGCACCGACGGCAGGTATGAAGAGATTCATCTGAAGTGGTTCGGCGTCACGCCGAATCAGTGGTGATCTCGCAGGTCAGGGCCGTCCTCGACGGCGTCTCCACGGACACCGGCTACGGTGCCCATCTCGCCCCCGCTCACCGGAACCGAAGGATCAGGACATTGGAACGGCGTAGTAGAAGGATCTTCCACCCGGCCGTCGCGCTCGCGCCCGCTCTGGCGCTGACCCTGGCGGCCTGCGGTGGCGACAGCGAGGGCGCCGGTCAGGGCACCACCGTCGACGGCATCGAGCTGGTCGCCGAGGGCACGCTGACGACCTGCACCCACCTGCCCTACCAGCCGTTCCAGTTCCGGGAGGGCGACGAGGTCGTCGGCTTCGACGTCGACCTGGTGGACCTGGTGGCCGAGGACCTCGGCCTCGACCAGGCGATCGTCGACACCCCGTTCGACACGATCCAGTCGGGTGCCGACCTGGACACCGGCAAGTGCGACGTGGCCGCGGCGGGCATGACCATCACCCCGACGCGCGAAGAGAACATCGACTTCAGCGACCCGTACTTCGACGCGACCCAGGCCCTGCTGGTGGCGGCGGACTCCGGCATCGCGGGCGAGTCCGACCTCGACGGCCTGCGGGTCGCGGTGCAGACCGGCACCACCGGTCAGTCCTGGGCGAACGAGAACCTCACCGACGCCGACCTCGTCACCTATGAGGACCTTGCGCTGCTGACCGCCGCCGTGCAGAACGGCGACGTCGACGCGGGCATCAACGACAACGGCGTCCTCTACGACTTCGCGAGCGACAACCCCGACGTCGAGGTCGTCGCGGAGTTCGCCACCGGCGAGCAGTACGGCGTCGCGGTGCGCACCGGCAACGACGCGCTGCGGGAGCGGATCAACGAGGTCCTGGCCGCCGCCCGTGAGGACGGCCGGTACGACGAGATCTACGAGAAGTGGTTCGGTACGGCGCCCGCGGCCCCCGCTGACGCCGAGGAGACCGAGGACGCCGAGGGTGACGACGCCGAGGGTGACGACGCCGAGGCCGAGGACACCGACGCCGAGGAGTCCGAGCCGGAGCCGACCGAGACCTCGGGCGACTGATCGAGCAGACCTGACGGGGCCGGCGTGCACAGCGCGCCGGCCCCTCGCATTCGCCAACGGCAGCCGACGTCGTGCCTGCCGCATCGACCTTCGCAGCACACCTCACAGGAGCACGAGAGACCATGGCGGGAAACAAGACGGCAGGCCGGGGCGTCGGGGGCGATCCCCCGACGGCGCCGCCTCGGCCGGTGGGCGGAGAGACGCCGGGCGGGCAGCCGCGACGCCGGATGAGCAAGCGGCAGCGGGCCAGACTGTTCCGCGGCGTGCAGTATCTGGTCTTGATCGCAGCCGTCGTCGCCCTGGTACTGGCGGCCGACTGGGGTCAGATCCGGCGGGCCTTCTTCAACATGGAGGTGGCCGCCAACCTGTTCCCGACCGTGATCACCGTCGCGCTGGGCAACACCATCTTCTACACGGTGCTCGGCTTCGCGCTCGGTCTCGGACTCGGCCTGGTGCTGGCGTTGATGCGGCTCTCCTCGGTGGGGCCCTACCGCTGGATCGCGGGCATCTACATCGAGTTCTTCCGCGGTCTGCCCGCGATGCTGGTCTTCCTCGCCGTCGGCGTCGGCATCCCGTACGCCTTCGACACCCGGCTCGACCGCAACGTCCAGATCATGGTGGCCCTCGGCCTGGTCGGCGCCGCCTACATCGCCGAGACCATCCGCGCAGGCATCCAGGCGGTGCCGAAGGGACAGATCGAGGCGGCCCGATCGCTGGGCATGTCGCCCACCCGGACGATGATCACGGTGGTCATCCCGCAGGCGTTCCGCATCATCCTGCCGCCGCTGACCAACGAGCTGATCCTGCTCACCAAGGACTCCTCGCTGGCCTTCTTCCTCGGCAGCACGCTGGCCCAGCAGGAGTTGGCCCAGTTCGGCCGCGAGGCGCTGAACACCAACCAGAGCATGACCCCGGTGCTGGTGGTCGGGCTGTGTTATCTGATCATCACCATCCCGCTGTCGTTCGTCTCCCGAGGCCTGGAGAAACGATTCGGCAAGGGAGCCGCCAGGAAACCAGGGAAGATCAGCAGGACGCGGACCGGAGGGGCAGCGACATGACGAAGCCCGAGAGCGATGCCACCTCGGGACCCGCCGCCGATCGTGCGGCGCCGGTGATCGAGGTCGGCGACCTGCACAAGTCCTTCGGCGACCTTCAGGTGCTCAAGGGCGTCGACCTGAACGTCCGGCGGGGCGAGGTGGTCTGCGTCATCGGGCCGTCCGGCTCCGGGAAGTCGACGCTGCTGCGCTGCGTGAACCTGTTGGAGCAGCCCAGCGGCGGGCGCATCGTCGTCAACGGCACGGAGCTGACCGACCCCGACTGCGACATCGACGCGGCGCGGACCGGCATCGGCATGGTGTTCCAGCAGTTCAACCTGTTCGCACACCTCTCGGTGCTGGAGAACCTGACCGTCGCCCAGCGCAAGGTCCTTCGCCGCGACAAGGCCGAGGCCGAGAAGATCGCCCGCGCCAACCTCGACCGCGTCGGCCTCTCGGACAAGGCCTCGGCGATGCCCGCCCAGCTCTCCGGCGGCCAGCAGCAGCGTGCCGCGATCGCCAGGGCGTTGTCGATGAATCCGGACGTGATGCTCTTCGACGAGCCCACCTCGGCGCTGGACCCGGAGCTGGTCGGCGACGTCCTCGGCGTGATGCGCGGCCTGGCCGAGGAGGGGATGACCATGCTCGTGGTCACCCACGAGATGCAGTTCGCCCGTGAGGTCGCCGACACGGTGCTGTTCATGGACGGCGGCGTCGTCGTCGAGCAGGGCGATCCCGCGCAGGTCATCGGCGCGCCGAGGGAGACCCGCACGCGGGAGTTCCTGGCGCGGGTGCTGGACCCGACGCACCACGGTCCGCGCGACCCGGCGATCTGAGGTCCCGCTCCCGCGCATCCGGGCGGGCGAGTGTGGTGCCTGCGCTGCCGGGCGGAGCCGGCACCACACTCGCTGGAGTGAATTCGGGCCGGTTCTTCTCGCCCGCCCGCGCCTCGGCCGCCGTGCGCTGTTCGGCCGTTCCGCGCCGATCTTCCCGCTCAGGCCCCCGACCTCCGTCTCCCACTCTGTGGGCGACCGGTCTACTTGCGTGTCAAACGTCCTGGTCGCGGTTCGCGAGCCCTTCGCAGGCTGCTCCTTTCGAGTTAGGGTGCCGGCCGTGAGCACCCCCGATGACGTCGACCCGACCCGGCCCACCACGCCAGACGCGGCCTATCTGCGATCGATGACCGCCGCCACCGCCCGCGCGGTCGCGGCGGCCGAACCGCTCGGCTCGGCGCATGGCGGAGTCGCCGAGAGTGTCCGCGCGGCGATCACGACGGCCTCGACGCAGGCGGGCCCGGACCTGGTGGCGTTGAGCCGGGACCTGCACGCCCACCCCGAGGAGGGGTTCGTCGAGCATCGTTCGGTGCGCGCGGTCGCCGACCTGCTCGCCGCCCACGGCCATCGGGCCGAGGTCGGCGTCGGCGGACTGGACACGGCGCTGCTGGCCACCGGCGGCTCCGGCGACGGCCCGCACGTGGCGGTGCTCGCCGAGTACGACGCGCTGCCCGGCATCGGGCACGGCTGCGGCCACAACGTCATCTGTGCCGCGGGCGTGGGCGGCTTCCTCGGCGCCGCCTCGGCGATCGGCACGCTCGGCGGCCGGGTCTCGCTGATCGGCACGCCCGCCGAGGAGGGCGGCGGCGGCAAGGAGATCCTGGCCAGGCAGGGCGTGTTCGACGACGTCGACGCCGTGATCATGCTGCATCCCTTCACCCACGACCTCGCCATGCATCCGTTCCTGGGCAGGCGTCAGCTGGAGATGATCTTCCACGGGGTCGCCGCGCACGCCTCGGCGCAGCCCTTCATGGGGCGCAACGCCGTGGACGCCGCCGTCGCCGCCTACCAGGGCGTCGCCGCGCTGCGGCAGCACATCCCGCCGGGGGACCGGGTGCACGGCGTCTTCACCGACGGCGGCGCGCGCCCCAACATCGTGCCCGACCGGGCCGCCGTGCTGTTCTATCTGCGCTCCGCCGAGCCCGAGACGCTGCGCGACCTGGCCGCCCGGCTGGAGCGGATCGCCGAGGGCGCCGCCGAGCTCACGGGCTGCGGCGTCGAACTGCGCTGGGACACCCAGCTGCCCTACCTGCCGATCCGACACAACGCCACGCTGGCCGGCCGCTGGGCGGTCAACCAGGAGCCGTGCGGGCGCAGACCGCTGCCGCCCGGTGTGGTGCCCGACTTCCTCACCGGCTCCACCGACCTGGGCAACCTCAGCTTCCGGATGCCCGCCATCCATCCGATGATCGCGGTGTCCGGGCCGACCGGCGCGCTGCACACCACCGACTTCGCCGCCGCCGCGGGCAGCACGGCCGGGGATCAGGCGGTGCTCGACGGCGCGCTCGGACTGGCGCTGACGGCTGCGGACTACCTCGCCGACGCCGAACTGCGTGCCGCCGTGCACGCCGAGTTCGCGGCGGCGGGCGGTGCGATCGACGTGCCCGCGTACTTCGACTGATCTCCGCTCACCTCCTCGACGGTTCACGCCGCGACGGCCTGGCGGTTCGACAGCCTCGGCAGTCGTCGGACCCGTCGCGAGCCGCGCCGGGCACCTGTTCGACCACTGAGTCGGCGAACCGGACGGCTCGGCGGCTCGCCATCAGACAGCCCCCACAGCGCAGCGCAGGAGGTGGCCACGGTGACCGACACCGCGACCTCGGCCAAGGGCAATCGGCTCGATCGAGTGCTGGACTGGATCGAACGGGCAGGCAATCGGCTGCCGGAGCCGTTCATCCTCTTCGTGTTGCTCACCCTCGTCGTCGCCGTCGTGTCGACGGTGATGGCGGGCCTCGACGTCTCGATCCTCATCCCCGGCGAGGCGGAGCCGACGCCGATCCGGGGTGCCTTCACCGGTGAGGGCGTCGAGTTCATGTTCACCGGCCTGGCCGCGAACTTCATCGAGTTCCCGCCCTTGCAGACGGTGGTCACCATCATGCTCGGCGTCGGCCTCGCGGAGCGGACGGGTCTGCTGGCGGCCCTGATCAGGCTGGCCTTCGGCAACGCGCCGAAGCGGCTCCTGCCCTACGCACTGGGCTTCATCGGCGTCACCGGCAGCATCATGTCCGACAGCGCGTTCATCATCATCCCGCCGCTCGCGGCGATGGTCTTCACGGCGGCGGGCAGGCATCCGGTGGCGGGGCTGCTGGGCGGCTTCGCGGCGGCGGGCGCGGGCTACTCGACGTCGATGCTGGTCACCAGCCTGGACGCCTTGTTCTCCGGCATCACCAACGCGGTGGCGGCCACGCTGCCGTTCGCGGGCACCGAGGTCAATCCGGTGTCGAACTACTTCTTCAACCTCGTCTCGGCGATCGTGCTGAGTCTGATCGCGGGCGTCGTCATCGCCAAGGTGGTCGAGCCGGGGCTGGAACGTTCGAACTTCCCCCGCGAGGAGGTCGGCGCCGCGGCGGCCCCGGCTCCCGCCGCGACGCCCGGCCCCGCGTCGGCACCGCGCACCGTGGAGGCGGCCGAGGAGTTGGACGAGTCCCGAACGTCCGGCGCGGGTGAACTGACCGCCGAGGTCTCGGACCTGGAACGTCGCGGCCTGCGGTGGGCGGGCGGCACTTTGCTCGTGCTGACCGCCGCGGTCCTCACACTGGCGTCGGTCCCCGGTTCGCCGCTGCGCAACGAGGACGGCGGATACCTGCCCTCCTCGCCGCTGCTGGGCTCGGTCACCACCCTGGTGTTCCTCGCGTTCTTCGTGCCCGCCCTCGCCTACGGGATGGTCGTGGGCGCGATCCGGCGGGGCGCGGACGTGCCGTTGCTGATGGGGCGGGCGCTCAAGGACCTGTCCGGCTTCATCGTGCTGGCGTTCGTGCTCGGCCAGTTCATCGCCCTGTTCGCGTGGACCAACATCGGCGCCTGGCTCGCGGTCTCGGGCGCGACCCTGTTGGAGGGCATCGGCCTCACCGGGTATCCGGCGGTCTTCGGCTTCATGGTGCTGGCCTCGCTGCTGAACCTGTTCATCATCTCCGGGTCGAGCCTGTGGACGTTGATGGCGAGCGTGTTCGTGCCGATGTTCCTGCTGATCGGCTTCGAACCCGGGTTCACGCAGGCCGCCTTCCGCGTCGGCGACTCCGCCACGCAGGTGATCACGCCGCTCAACCCGTACATGATCGTGCTGCTGACCTTCGTCCGGCGTTACCAGCCCAACGCGGGCCTGGGGACCCTGATCGCGAAGATGCTGCCGTTCGTGGTGCCGTTCTGGGTGTTCTGGGCAGGCATCCTCACGATCTTCTACTTCTTCGACCTGCCGCTGGGGCCGGGGATGGGCGTTCATCTGGCGGACTGATCGCCCGGCCCCGACCGTGCCCGTGCCGGTGCCCTCAGCCTGCGGCGCGAGGGTGCAGCGCCCGTGCGATCAGGTCCTCGGACAGGGCGCGCAGCCTGCGTCGCGCTTCGAGATCGTAGGCCTGCGGGTCGGCACGATCCTCCCGGGTCGTGTTGACGTAACAGCCGCTGAGCTGCCCGAACCGCTCGTCGCCGATCAGCCGCATCGTCGCCTCGACGCCCTCCTCGACGGTGCTGACCGGGGTGACGTTCCAGTCCCGGACCATCGTGGTGTTCATGAACGTCGCCGGATGGATCGCGTTGACGGTGACGCCCCGCTCGCGCAGCTCCTCGGCCAGGTCGAGGGTGAGCATGACCTGAGCGAGCTTGCTCTGCCGGTAGGCGCGGACGCCGCTGTAGGCATCGGTGATCAGCGGGTCATCGAAGTCGATCGCGGACTGCCCCGCCGAGGCGATGTTGACGATGCGGGCAGGCGCCGAGCGCGTGATCAGCGGTATCAGCCTGCGGCTCAGGTGGGCGCCTGCGAGATAGTTCACCGCGAAGCGCAGTTCGATGCCGTCCGGGCTCTCCTGCCGGGTCTCGATGTCCGGGCCCGCGCCGATGCCCGCGTTGTTGACCAGGACGTCCAGTCGGGAGAACCGCCGTTCGAGCTCGGTCGCCAACGAGTCCACCGCCGCCAGGCTCGCGAGATCCGCCAGCACCGTCTCCGTCTTCTCGTTGCCGGTGGCGGCGACGACCTCATCGTGGGCGCGCGCGATGCGCCGGGCGTCCCTGCCGTGCATGACGACTCGGGCACCCGCGGCGGCGAGCCGCTCGGCCAACCGCCTGCCCAGCCCGTCGGTCGCCCCGGTGATGAGCATCGTCTGTTCGTTCATCGGTCGCATGAGCGGTGTCTCTCCCTCGTCGTCGACGGTGGATGGCGTCTGGACCACCCGCGACGTCGGGCGGTCTGGCGAAGAACGACGACATCGCCGCCGCCCGGGTCCTCGATCCTTCCGTCACGGTCCTGCATGAACAATAAGCCGTGAAGATCAACAAGCTGGTGCCGTTGCTCCTGATCGCTCTCGGGGCGTACGCGGTGCTCGTGGACCCGGACTGGGCGTCGGGACTGGTGCTGTGCCTGTTGTCCTGGCTGCGGACGGCGGCCGAGTCGATCGCGACGTTCCTGCACGGCCTCGGGCGGTAGCGCGGTCGGGGAGGCCCGCGGCCGGTCCGAGGACCTCCGTCCACCGCCGCCGAGCCGTGTCGCCGGTGAACCGTGCGGCCGGTGGCCCGTGCCGCCCGGCCGCACCGGGCGGAGTGTCGCGTCGATTCCGGCCGACGACGCCCTTCGGGCGGTCCCGGGCCTCGTAAAGGGCAGGCGGCGGCATGGCGGTGGCACCACCCGTATCGGGGTCCGGCCGGGCGGCGATCCGGCATCGATCGACGAGGGCGTGAGCCTCGCCGGGATGTCGCTCGGTACCGTGTCGAATGGGGACAGTGAAGACCGGGAGGCGAAGGCCGTGTCGCGACGCTTGTCGATGATCGGCGTGGTATCGGCCGCCGCCGTGCTCCTCGGCGCCTGCACTCAGTCGCCCGACGAGCCGACGGACGACGGATCGCGGATCGTTCCGCCGTCCCGCGTCGAGCTGCCGCCCTCCGCCGAACCCGAGATCGCCGACGGCGAGACCGGCGGCCCCGGCGTCGTGCCCGCGGACGGGCTGCCCGCCGCGGGCGACTGCATGGTGCTGGCCGACTTCCGTCCCGTCGACTGCGCGGAGCCGCACACGATGGAGATCGCCGCGGTCGGCGAACTGTCCGCCGACCTCCCCCGGATGCGGCCGGAGGACGACGAGATGCTGCGGCTGACGACGCAGGAGTGCGCCGAGCCGGTGGCCGACTATGTGGGCAGCGGCGACATCGACGCGACGCGGCTGCACCCCTGGACGGTGTGGCCCTCGCAGGACGGCTGGGCCAAGGACGAACGGTGGCTGGTCTGCGGCCTCGCCGAGCTGGGCTCCGACCTGGTGCCCGTCAGCCGCACGGGATCGGTACGCGACGCGCTGGTCGGCGAGCCGTTCTACGACTTCCAGGCCTGCCTGCCCGACTCCGCGGCCGAGACCGACGAGCTGCGCTACGTCCCCTGCGACGAGCCGCATCGCGCCGAGGCGCTGCCCGGCGTGCTGCCGCTGCCGGGCGGTCCGAACGATCCGATGCCCGGCGCAGAGGAGATCGAGGAGATCGCCGCGCCGCACTGTGAACAGGCTCGGGCGGCGTATCTGGGTGGCGACCGGCGGGACGACATCGCGCTGAGCTGGCGGGTTCCCGAGCCTGCCGACTGGCGGCGCGGCGCGAACACGGTCGTCTGTTACGTGTCGACGGTCGAGGAGGTCGGCGGACGGCTGCTGGGCATCGGGGACCGTCCGCTGCCGGAGTGATCTCCTCCGGGCCACTCCGGCAGGTCCTCAGGCGGGCTGAGCCCGCCGATCTCGTCTCTCGTCGGAGCGGTCAGATCATCGTCTCGCCGCTCGTCACGGCGTCAGGCGAACCCGTTGTGCGGCCTCGAGCGAGCCGTCGTCCGCCGTCGTCCGCGCCTCCGATTCCTCGTCGAGCCGCTCCGCGCTCTCAGCGTGCGGACGCAGCGAACCGGTGAGCACGGTCAGCAGCACCGCCCCCGTCGCCAGCGCCGTCATCGCGATTCCCGCATACATCGTCATCCACCCCCGGTCTCCCAGATGTGATCTACGTTACTAGGACGCGCGGGGGGTGGGGCGGGTTCCCAGGAGGAGACCGCGTGTCGAGAGGCTGCTCCGTTTCGGTGGGATGCCCCCTCGACGCGAGGACGGGTGGTCGCCGCGGCGACGCGGGGAATCGCCGTCGGCTCCGGCGTCGGCGAGCGGTGGGTGTCTCCCGGTGCCGCGTGTTCGGACGGACACGCCGTCGCGCAGGGCCACCCGCCCCCCCACGCCGGAGAAGACGTCGGTCCGGCGGCCGGTTCGCGGGGAGGCCGCCCCCGGCCTGTCCGAGTCGCCGGGCTCGAGCCTGGCGCCACGGACGGCGACCGTGCCCCGCCCCCGGCATGGCCGCCGTCGGCGCCTGGTGGCACGGGATCGAGTCGGCCGAGCCGGGGCGGACGGCGCTGGATCGCCCGTCGCCCGCCCCGCCCGTCGCTCAGCCGAGCCGCTGCCGCAGCGCGGCCAGCTCGTCGCGCATCGTGCTCGGCAGCGCGGGCCCGATGGTGTCGAACCACTCCTCGATCAGCGGCAGCTCGGCTCGCCACTCCTCGGCGTCGACGGCCAGCGCCGCCTCGACGTCCGCCTGCCGCACGTCCAGGCCGCTCAGATCGAGGGCGTCGGCGCCGGGGACCAGACCCACGGCGGTCTCGGCCGCCGTCGCGTCTCCGTCGAGCCGCTCGACGATCCACTTGAGCACGCGGGAGTTCTCGCCGAATCCGGGCCACAGGAACCGGCCGTCCTCGCCGCGGCGGAACCAGTTCACGTAGAAGATCGACGGCAGGGCGCCGGCGTCGGCCTGCTTGCCGAGATCGACCCAGTGCTGGAAGTAGTCGCCCGCGTTGTAGCCGATGAAGGGCAGCATGGCCATCGGGTCGCGCCGTACCTGCCCGACCGCGCCGGTCGCCGCCGCGGTCTTCTCACTCGACAGCGTGGCGCCGAGGAACACGCCGTGCTGCCAGTCCCGTGCCTGCGCCACCAGCGGAACGGTGGTGGCCCGCCTGCCGCCGAACAGGATCGCCGAGATCGGGACGCCCTGCGGATCGTCCCACTCGGGGGCGAGCACCGGACACTGGTTCATCGGAGTGCAGTACCGCGAGTTGGGGTGCGCGGCCGGTTCACCCGCCTCGCCGTCGGCAGGCGTCCAGTCCTGTCGCTTCCACGAGGTCAGGTTCTCCGGGGAGCCCTCCATCCCCTCCCACCAGACGTCGCCGTCCGCGGTCCTGGCCACGTTGGTGAAGATGGAGTTGCCCCGTTCCAGGGTCCGCATCGCGTTGGGGTTGGTCTTCCAGTTGGTGCCCGGCGCCACCCCGAAGAAGCCGTTCTCCGGATTGACGGCGTACAGCCTGCCGTCCTTGCCGAACCGCATCCACGCGATGTCGTCGCCGAGGGTCTCCACTCGCCACCCGGGAATGGTCGGCTCGAGCATGGCGAGGTTCGTCTTCCCGCAGGCGGAGGGGAAGGCGGCCGCCACGTAGTGCACCTTGTCGGTCGGGGACGTGAGCTTGAGGATCAACATGTGCTCGGCAAGCCAGCCCTCCTCCCTGGCCAGGGACGAGGCGATCCGCAGCGAGTAGCACTTCTTTCCCAGCAGCGCGTTGCCGCCGTAGCCGGAACCGAAGCTCCAGATCGTCTTCTCCTCCGGGAAATGGGTGATGTACTTGGTCTCGTTACACGGCCACGGCACATCCTCGACGCCCTCGTCCAGCGGCGCGCCGACGGAATGCAGACAAGGAACGAAATCGGCGTCCGAACCCATCCGGTCGATTACTCGGCGACCCACCCTGGTCATGATGTGCATGGAGACGACCACGTATTCCGAGTCGGTGATCTCCACCCCGAACATGGGTTTGTCGGCGTCCAACGGCCCCATGCAGAACGGGATGACGTACATTGTCCGACCGCGCATCGAGCCGCGGTACAGATCGGTCATCACGGACTTCATCTCGGCGGGATCCCGCCAGTTGTTCGTGGCCCCCGCGTCGGCCTCGTCCCGAGAGCAGATGAAGGTCCGCTCCTCCACCCGCGCGACGTCGTCCGGATCGGAGGCGCACCAGAACGAGTTCGGCCGCCTCGGCAGCGGGACGAACGTTCCGGCGTCGACGAGTCGCCCGGTCAGGCGATCCCATTCCTGCTGCGTGCCGTCGCACCACACCACCTCGTCGGGGCTGGTCAGCTCGGCTACCTCGTGCACCCACGAGAGCAGCCTCTCGTGGGTGGTCGGTGCGTGATCGAGGCCGGGGATCGCCAATGCGGTCATCGTCTCGTCTCCTGACTGGGCGGCGGCCCTAGGGGAGTCGCCTCGTCGGCGCCGGGGTGACGTCACCATTCAGCGGGAATGGCTCGGTCCGCCCGATGCGATCGACGGGCGTGGGAAAAAGGGATGTCGTCGAGGCTAGCGCTCGTGACCAACACCGCTCTACGAGAACGCTGTCACATCGCTCACACGACCGATCAGGTTATCGATTCAGCACTCCAGTGGGTCACGTGTGTGGGAACAATGCAGAAATATGAAAGACCCCGTATCCCGACATCGGGATACGGGGTCTTTCGGGGCGAGTGGCGGCTCAGCCCCACGCCGCCTGCGCGTCGGCGTCCGGCCCCGCGTCCGCGGAGTCGGGGCGGCCGAAGGCGGCGGAGACGTCGTAGGAGCGCGCGGCCGCGACGTTCGTCTCGGCCTCGTCCGCGTCGTCGGCCCAGGCGTCGTCCGCCCAGGCCGCATCGTCGGAGACCGCCGAGGAGAAGGAGCCGCCCCTGCCGCCGGCCTCCTCGCCGACCCCGGGCCCCGCTCCGTCGCCCGGCCCGAAGCCGGGGTCCGGTACGAAGTCGCCCTGGGAGTCGATCCGGCCGGACTCGGTGACGATCCATTCGCCGTCGCCCGTGTGTTCGGAGACGACCACCGTGCCGTCGGCACGGAACTCGGCGATCAGGTCGGCCTCTCCGTCGCCGTTCACGTCGCTGACCACCAGGATCGTGCCGTCCTCGCCCACGATCGTCGCGGTGTCGGGCACGCCGTCGCCGTCGAGGTCCTCGGTGGGCGGGCCCGCCTCGACGGGACCGTGCGGCGTCTCGACGATCATCGGCGCCCCGTCGCCGGTCAGCACGTCGGAGTCGTCACCGGTCTGGTGCTGGTCACCGACCTCGTCGACGCCCGTGCCGCCGATCGCGTCATCGAGGTCGGTGCTCACCCAGTCGCCGGTCGACTCGTCGTAGCCCGCGGCCGACGTCGCCTCGCCGTTCTCGTCGAGCTTGACCAGCAGGTCGGCGTCTCCGTCACCGTCGACATCGGTGAAGACGGCATACCCCTCGTCCGACTCGATGACGATCGAGTCGTTGATGCCGTCGCCGTTCATGTCGTAGTCGGCCTCGGCGGTGTACTCCTCGCCGTCCACGGTGACCTTGAGTTCGGTGTCGGTCGTCGCTGTCGTGTCGGCTGAGCCGCCCGCGTCCTCGATGTACACAACGTCCCCTCATCCTGGTTTCCGCGAACCGCTCGCTGGCGCGCACTGTGTCGACGTTCTCGGGTTGGACTCGACAGGGGGTCGGTCGGTTCCGCGCCCTCGGCAGGTCGTTTTCGTCGCCGCAGGTACGGCGCCTGTGACGCCGTTCGACGCGAGCCTAGACACGGGTGGCGTCGCCGGTCCAGGCCGGCGACGCCGATCGACGGGGCGTCGTACCGGGCCGACACGGGTCTTCAGTCATCGACCCGCAGGCCGCTGAGCAGCCGCTCCAATGACCGGTTCGCGGCAGCGAGGTCACGGGCGGGGTCGTCGGACCGTGCGATCCACAGCGCCGCCTCGTTCATCGCTCCGGAGAGCAGCCGCGCGAGCGGTTCGACGGGCGTCGCCTCGATCACGCCGTGTTCGACGAGCGTGGCCAGTGCTTCGGTGAGCTGCGCCGCCGAGGTGGCCTCGTCGAGCAGACGCCACTCGTGCCAGCCGAGCACGGCGGGCCCGTCGACGAGCAGGATGCGTCGTCTGCCGGGATCGGAGGCCGCGGTCAGGAAGGCGCGACAGCCCGCGCGGAGCCGGTCCCACGGAGTCGCCTCGGCATCGGCGACGGTCGAGACCTCGGAGGCGACCTCGTGCGCGATGTCGTCGACCACCGCGTGGAAGAGGCCGGCCTTGCTGCCGAAATGGTGATAGAGCGCGCCCTTGGTGAGGCCCGCGGCCGCGGCGATCTCGGTGAGCCCGACGGCGTGGTAGCCGCGCTCGGCGAACAGCTCGCGGCCGAGGGTGATCAGGAGACGGCGGGTCTCCTCCCGTTGTCGGGCCTTGCTGCCGTGGGGACTCATCGTCGCCGCCCTTCGCCGGAACACCGTTGACATACCGAGGGTACGGGACTAGTTTCCAACACCATACCTACCGAAGGTATGTATCTGAGAGGTGTGAATCTCATGGCGCTGACCAGCTTCTATCCCGTCCTCTGCACCCATGACATCCCGACGGCGCACGCCTTCTACACCCGATGGCTCGGCTTCGAGACGACCTTCGACTCGGACTGGTACGTGAGCCTGCGTCGAATCGACGCGCCGCATCAGGAGTTGGCGCTCCTCGACCCCCGGCACTCCTCCGTCCCCGAAGGACATCGCGAGTCGGTGCGCGGCGTGCTGCTGAACCTCGAGGTCACCGATGTCGACGCCGAACACGATCGGCTGGTGACCGAGGGCGGCCTTGCGCCGATCCTGTCGCTGCGCAACGAGCAGTTCGGGCAGCGGCACTTCATCATCGAGGCGCCGGACGGGGTGTTGATCGACGTCATCACGCCCATCCCGCCGTCGGAGTCCTTCCGCGCCCAGTACCGCGATCAGCCGAGCTGACGGCGTTCGGCACGTCCGTCCGCGGTTTCGTGGGCGTCGAACCCGGCCGCGAGCGGCAGGCGGTGTGCGCGGTCGCGCCGGATCGGCCCGGGGTCATCGTGTTCGCGCGTCGGCCGCGCGCGCTCGGGCGTCGGCGAGATCGGCGGCCGTGGGCGCGTCGTCCTGTGTGCGGCCCGCCCGCCAGTACCCGGCGAACTCGACGGCCGAGCCTGCCATGCCACGTTCGGCGACCAGGTGTCCGCGCATCCCGCGTGCCACGGCGGCCTCCGCGGCGAGCCAGGCGACCGTCCGCTCCGGCGGGAACTCGGCGGCGCGCAGCGCGTCGAGCAGCGACCCGCCCGTGCCCGGTGGGGTCTCCCCCCGGTGCAGCCACCGCACGGTCACCTCGCCGTGCGTCTCGAAGCGCTGCTCCTCGGCCCGGTCGGCGACCTCGATCAAGGCAAGCGCGCGGGTGCGGGCGGGCAGGGTCTCGATCAGTGTGCCGATGCCGGGCAGCGCCGACTCGTCGCCCGCGAGCAGGAGCAGCCCGCCGGCGGCGATCGACGCGCTGAGGGGACGGGACCGGGCGAAGATCGGTGACGGACCCACCATGCCGACGACGTCGCCGACTCGGGCGTCTCGGGCCCACCGGGTCGCGGGCCCGGCGTCGGAGCGAAGGGCGAAGTCGACGTCGATCACGCCCTCGTCCGCGCGATGCGCGCGAACGGTGTAGCCGCGCATCCGGGGACGCTCATGCTCCGGCATCGCCAGGTACTCCCGGTACCAGGGCAGCGGATCGCCGTCCGGCGTCGGCGCCGGCAGCCGGGGCACGGCCGCGCCCGTCGGGGGAAAGCACAGTTTCACCTGCTGGTCCGGGATGAACGCGAAGTCGGCGAGGTCCGGGCCGCCGAAGGTGATGCGGCAGGTCATCGGGGTCGGTCGCCGACGGCCGACGACCTCGATCAGCCGGACTGGAAGTGCTGTCATGGACGCCCTCTCGCTCGAACCCGCCGGAGGTGGTCGCCGTTCGCGAGAATACTTTACGCCGTAAAGAGATCCAAGGTCGGCGCCACCTTCACACGACGCTGCGGAAGACGGCACCTTCGAGGGCGGCATTCCCGGAGATCGGCCGGACCACGCGGTGCCACCGCGCCGTCGTCGGGCGCCGAGCGCGCACCCGCGCAGCTCGACAGCCGCCCCCGCCTCGTCGACGGTGCCGCGTGAGACGGGAGGACCGCGATCGCCGAGCGCCGCGGACCTGCCGGGTCAGGCCCGCGCGCGGACCTCGCGGATCCGCCGCAGCAGCTCCTCCACCCGGTCTCGACCCGCCGTCACCTCGGCGAGTCGACGGTTCGCGGTCTGCAGCTCACGCTTGCGCTCGGCGACGTCCATCCGCAGCGCCTTCTCCACTTCGCGCAGCTCCTCCTCGATCGCCGCGATCCGGCGGGCCAGCGCATCGTCCAAGGCCAGCGACAACTGAAGCTCCGCCTCGATGAGCTGCTCGGAGATGAGCTGATCCAGCGTCGACCGGGACTCCGCGATGGCCTCGGTCAGCCACTGCTTCACGTGCTGCTTGTCGGCGGTGTGCTTCCTCGTCTTGCCGATCCACCAGCCCGCGCCGAGGCCCAGCACGATGGCCGGGACCGCGAGCAGCGGCGCCGCGATGGCCAACGGCGCCAACGGAAGGGTGGCCAGCTTGCCCGCGCCCAGGCCACCGGAGAGACCCATGAACACGAGCAGCCGATCCTCCGCGGTCGCCGGCCGCTTCTCCGGGAGCCGGACGACCACCGGCGGTCGGGTGGCCCTGGCGACCTGGTTCCGCAGCACCGCCAGCTCGTCGGCGGAGAACAGTTCGGACAGGGAGGTGTCCGCGACCCTGGCGAGCCGCTCGCTGAGCATTCCGCTGATGCGCGAGGACAACATCTGCAACGCGGCGTCCACATGGTGCGGCAGCTCGACGAGCTTGTCCTTGTCCGCCACGTCGATGGCCTTGCGGAACCAGGACTGGAGATCGCGCACCTGCCTGCCGACGTCGTGAGCGCATTCGACCCGGGCCCGATTGATCTCACCGCGCAGCCGCAGCTGCCAGCCCCGGTTGTTCGCCCGCCGCTCGCCCGCGAGCTCGTCGCGCCGGGCCCGCAGCACCTCGGCCTCGTCCTCCCCGACGGTCAACGCCCGCTGCTCGGCCGCGAACCGGACCACCAGGGCGTTCAGCGAACTCGACAGCGCCCGCATCGTGTTGGCCTCGCCGAGCATGTTCGCCCGCCCGCCGACCAGCTGCGACAGCGACTCGGCGAGCTGGCCGACGCCGGACCGCTCCCGCAGCATCCCGCCCGCGCTCTCGTTCGGCGCCTGCGCGGCGAGCTGGAACATCCGTGCCGACACCGGGTGGAACTCCGTGTCGGCGAACCTCGGCGCGTGCTCGGCGAGCAGTGCCCGATTCGCCTCCAGGATCTGCCGCCAGCCCCGGTACTGGTCTGTCTTGGTGAGCGCGAACAACACCGTCTCGACCCGGTCCGACACGGAGGTGAGGAACGCCAGCTCGCCCTGGGTGAACGGCGCCGAGGCGTCCACCACGAACAGCAGGGCCGTGGCGTTGGCGGCGGCCTCCGCGGCCAGCTCGCCGTGTATCTCGCTGAGCCCGCCGACACCGGGGGTGTCGACCACCCGGAGGTTGCTCAGCAGCGGAACCGGCCCGTCCACCTCCACGTAGCGCGGCGGCAGCGCACCCGCGGGCAGCTCGTGGGTCGCCGACGCCCAGGACGGGATCGACTCCATGGTGATGTCGACGGGCTCGGCGCCGACGCCGTAGCAGGCCCGCGCGGACCACTGCTCGCCGTGACCGAAGGCGAGGTAGACGGCCGTCGCCACCTCGGCGTCGACCGGCGAGAGACCCTGCCGACCCAGCAGGGCGTTCACCAGTGAGCTCTTGCCCCGATTGGTCTCGCCGACGACGACGACCGACGGGGTGGCGACCTTGCTCGCCCGGACCTTCTCCACCCAGTCGGCCGACTCCGGGTCGAGGTCGGTGAGCAGCTCCACGAGTCGCTCCCGGGTCTGACGGACCAGCTTCGGCAGCGGCAGCTTCTTGGTGCCCTCGGTGGTCATCGCTCGGCACGCGGGGTGTAGACGATCACCACGGGCGGGCGCAGCTGCGTGCCGCGGTCCGCGAAGCCGACGACCTCCGTCTCGGCCACCGTGCCCGCCAGCGTGGGGGAGTCCGGGGTGACGACCCCGCCCGCCTCGTGGTGGGCCGGGTCGAACGGTTCGCCGTCCGGACGCAGCGCCGTGACGCCGACCGAGGCCAGCCCCTCCTCCAGACGTTCCGCGACGCCCGCGCTGCGTGCACGATCCAGCGCGTAGAGGCAGAGTCGGATCAGTTCTCGACGCTCGCGGAGTGCCTGCTCGAACAGATCGGCGTCGATGCCTGCCACCACGGACGGCTCCGGTGCGGCCGGCGGATCAGCATGAGAGCCCACGTCGGGATTCGACGGACGCCACCAGGCCCCGGTTCCCACCGCTTTCCTCGCCGCCGCGGCGCTCGCGGACCGCGACGTCTCGCCGCGGGGCCGTCGAACAGCGGTGGAGCCGAGGACGCGGATCGGCCCGCCCCGGTCGGCATGCTCCGTCACGACCGGCTCGGCGACGTCCACGGCGACGGCGCCCCGGGGGCGCCGCCCGGACACGGGCGCCGTACCCTCGCCGGGGCCGTTCAGCGCGCCCCCTCCCGCAGCTGCTGCCAGATCAGGAAGTACGCCCGGTGCACGACGTGCGCGATCCGGCTCTGCGCGGGAGTGGCGCCGAACGAGGCGAACGACCGCCACCAGCCTGCTCGCTCCAAGGCGTAGGCGGCCCATTCCGCAGGCGGCCTGCCGACCATCCCGAGCTGCTCCCCGACCGAGGACGTGCTGCCCACGCGCAGCACCTCCTCCGCGAGGTCCTCCGGCATGGACACCGCCCCCGCCGCCACCAGCGTCAGGGCCTCCAGCAGCCGGAGCTGGTGGGCCTCCGGCTTGGCGAGCAGCACCTCGATGGCGTCGTGCACCCGCTGCCGCTCGCCGGGATCACCAGAGGCATGCGCCAACGCGCTCACCGAGGCCATCGCCGCCGCCGCCTTGATGCCGTCGGCGCGTGCCCGGAACAGGCTGTCCAGCCTGCCGCGCACCGCGGCCAGACCGGAGGAGTCCAACAGTTCCCGACGCAGCGCACCGGCGGTGATGTCGGGCCTGCGGGTGACGGCACGCACCCCGCAGCGGATGCCGTAGAGGTCGAGCCGTTCCAGCAGTCGTGCTCGGTCGGCGGCGGGCACCTCGCACTCCCAGGTGGTGAAGAGGTCGGCGGAGATCAGCATCGTCTCCAGCGTCGCCTCATCCAGGTCGGCGAGCCTGCGCAGCGCGTCGGCGTCGGCGGAGGTGAAGCCGCCCGCCTCCGAGGTCTCCGCCAGCAGCCCGATGACCGGCAGCACGTCGGCGACCCTCGGCTTGAGACTGCCCGCCTGTCGTTCGGAGAGCAGCGTGGCGGCCCGCCAGAGATCCCCGTCCGAGCCCGTGACCGAATCCGGCTCGATGGTGTCGGCCTTGTTCAGTACCGCGATGGCGTTCACCGGTCCTGCCTCCCGGCTCGCCGTCGCCGCGGTGAACGCCGCCAACGCCTGCTCGTCGTCGGCGCGGACGGACTGCGTGAGCACGTAGAGCACCGCCTCGGCACCCGCGACCGCATTGCGGGACACCGGGTCCAGCTCGCCCACGGGCTGATCCGGGCCTCGGGTCGCATCGACGTCGTCGGGTGTCGTCCGGGACTCCGTCCGCCCGCTGACGGGCTGCTCGACGGTCGCCGATTCGTCGCCCCCGTCCCGCCGGGCGCCCAGCAGCTCCTCGGTGCGCTTCACCGAGGCCGCGTCGAGCGAACCGAGGCCGGGGGTGTCGATGACGGTGAGATCACGCAGCACGGCGTTGGTGAGGAAGGCCTCGATATGCGAGACCGCGTCGATGTCCACGCCCAGCGAAGCCGGGATCATCCCGTCGGCGTCGAAGGGCAGCACCTGCTTGCCGCCGTCGGTGAACACGACCTCGATGCGGTCGACGGTCCCGTATTGGAACCGGGTGACCAGCCGGGTGCACTCCCCGACGTCGGTGGGCGCGACCCGGCGGCCGATCAGGGCGTTGACCAGTGTCGACTTGCCCGATTTGATCCGACCCGCCACCGCGAGCTGAAGCGGGGCGTCCAGCCTGCGCAGCACCTCGCGGAAGCCCGCGGCGGTGCGCGGGCTCACCTGCGGCTGGAGCCGGTGGCACAGACTGGCGACGGCGGCGGACAGCGGCCCGGTCACGGGTCCTCGTCCGCCTGCTGCCGCCACCCCTGACCCCTCGCGCCGTCCTACACCGTCGACCCACTGTGACCAGATGGTGTCATGACCGAGAGTGTCGTCTCGACCCGCCGGGGCCCGGGGGGTCCGACGGGCAGGCTCAGAACGCCCCTTCCGGCAGGTCCATCAGTGCGTTGTCGGTCGTCTCCAGGCTGCGCCTGCGGGCCGACAGCTCCGGGAGGACCGTCGTGGCGAAGAACCGCGCGGCGGCGACCTTGCCCTCGTAGAACAGCCGGTCCTTCTCGCCGGGGTCGGCGTCGAGCGCGGCCGTGGCGATCTCCGACTGCCGCAGCAGCGTCCAGCCGATGAGCAGGTCGCCCGCGCTCATCAGCAGCCGAACCGTGTTCTGGCCGACCTTGTGGATGTTGGCCTGATCCTCCTGGGCGGAGGTGAGGAAGCCGACCATCGACCCGAGCATGCCCTGGAAGTCCTCCAGCGCCTGCTTGAGCAGTTCCCGCTCCTCCTTCAACCTGCCGTTGCCGGACTCGGCCGCCAGGAAGGTCTGGATCTCGGTGGCGACGTGCAGCAGAGCCTGGCCGTTGTCGCGGATGATCTTCCGGAAGAAGAAGTCCATCGACTGGATCGCCGTGGTGCCCTCGTAGAGGCTGTCGATCTTGGCGTCCCGGATGTACTGCTCGATCGGGTAGTCCTGGAGATAGCCGGAGCCGCCGAGCGTCTGCAACGACAGCGTCAGCATCTCGTAGGCGCGTTCGGAGCCGACGCCCTTGACGATCGGCAGCAGCAGGTTGTTGACCCGCTCGAGCAACGACACGTCCTCGCCCGCCGCCTTACCGGCCAGGATCCGATCCTGGAAGCTCGCCGTGTAGAGGTAGAGCCCGCGCATGCCCTCCGCGTAGGCCTTCTGCAGCATGAGCAGCCTGCGGACGTCGGCGTGCCGGGTGATCGGAACCCGGGGCGCGTTCTTGTTCGTCATCTGCGGGAGGTCGGCGCCCTGCACCCGCTCCTTGGCGTAGTCCAGCGCGTTCAGGTAGCCGGTGGACAGCGTGCCGATGGCCTTGGTGCCGACCATCATCCGGGCGTACTCGATGACCTGGAACATCTGGGCGATGCCGTCGTGCACCTCGCCGAGCAGCCAGCCCTTGGCGGGCACGCCGTTCTGCCCGAAGGTCAGCTCGCAGGTGGCGGAGGCGTTGAGTCCCATCTTGTGCTCGACGCCGGTGACGAAGGCGCCGTTGCGCTCACCGAGCTCGCCCGCCTCGTCGAAGTGGAACTTCGGCACCAGGAACAGGCTGAGGCCCTTGGTGCCGGGCCGAGCCTCGATGCCGGGGCCCTCCGGCCGGGCCAGCACCAGGTGCATGATGTTCTCGGTCAGGTCGTGGTCGCCGGAGGTGATGAAGCGCTTGACGCCCTCCAGGTGCCAGGAGCCGTCCTCCTGCGCGACGGCCTTGGTGCGACCCGCGCCGACGTCCGAGCCCGCGTCGGGCTCGGTGAGGACCATGGTGGCGCCCCAGCCCTTGTCGATCATCAGCTGAGCCCACTTCCGCTGCTCCTCCGTGCCGCTCCGCGAGATGACCGTCGCGAAGTTCGGGCCCGCCAGGTACATGTACGTGGCGGGGTTCGAGCCGAGGATCAGCTCGGAGGCGGCCCACTGCACGGTCGGGGGGATGCCGTAGCCGCCCAGCTCGACGGGCAGGCTCAGGCGGTACCACTCGCCGTCCCACAGCGCTCGGTACGCCGCCTTGAAGGATTCGGGGAGCGTGACCGAGTGCGTCGCGGGGTCGAAGGTGGTGCCCAGGCGGTCGGCCTCGGCGAAGGACTCCGCCAGCGGGCCGGACGCGAGCTTCTCCAACTCGGCGAGGACGCCTCTGGCGGTCTCCTCGTCGGCTTGGTCGAAGGGCCCGGTGCCGAGGCTCTCCTGCACGCCCAGGACCTCGAAGAGGTTGAACTCCAGGTCCCGGAGGTTGCTCTTGTAGTGACCCATCGTGTGCTCCCCGCGTCGTGCCGTGTGCAGCGGACGTATCCCCTACCGGTCGGTAACAACACTATATTACCCGCTGGTAACCATCGGCAAGACAAGTCACGATGATCGAGGTGGACGCGCCGGCCCGAGGCGGCCGTCCGGCGCCGTCGAACAGGCGCCGCGATCCGACCCGAGCCTCCGATTCGGGCGACCGGACCGAGGGGGCGGCCGTCGGCCGACACGTCCCCGCTGCGGAGTCGTTATGCGAACGACGCTGTCCCGTCCGTAGATCAACTGCGACAATCCATTCCGATGAGCACCGACAGCGGGCGTCCGCTCTACTACCTGGTCGGCACCACCGGCTTCCCCAACTACGGAGACGAGATCATCGCCGCCACCTGGCTGCGGTATCTCGCCCAGACGGCGCCGGACGCCGAGGTGTGGCTCGACTGCCCGAGCCCCGGCCCGGCACAGGTCATGCTCGGCGACCTGCACCCGAGGGTCCGGTTCACCGACACCCTGTGGCGGTTGTGCTGGGAGGCTCCGACCGACGAGCCGTGGGGCGTCGCCGACTTCGCCCAACGCTGCGTGGACTTCCCCGGCATCGCCCCCCGCTGGGTGGCAGGCGTCGAACTGCTCGCCCGCGCCGACGTCGTGCACATCATCGGCGGCGGCTACGTGAACCGCATCTGGCCGAGACACGTCGGGCTGCTCGCGGGCGCGGTCGCCGCCGTGCGTCGGTCCGGCGGACGCGCGGCGATGACCGGCATCGGCCTGTACCCCGCGCCCAGCCACTGCGAGCCCCTGCTGCGTGAGCTCTCCCAGCGTTTCGAGGTCGTCGACGTCCGCGACGCCCCGTCGGCCGAGATGCTCAGCAAGACCGTGTCCGTCACCCACTCCTGTGACGACGTCTTCTTCGGGCTCGGCCCGCAGCTCTACCGGCAGGACGACGACGTCCGTGAGGTCATGGTCTGCATGCAGTCCGACCTCGTGGAACTCGGCGTGCCGCGCTTGGCGGGCTTCGTGCTGGACACTCTACGCGACTGGGGCGTCGACTCCTCGCGGCTGGGCGTGGTGGAGTGCATCCCGCGCGTCGATCGCGAGGTGTTCTCCCTCATCGAGCACGAACTGCCCGACGCCCGCTTCTATCCCCTCTCCGAGTTGATGGACACCGGCCTGCCCGCCGCGCCGGGCCAGACCTGGATCTCCAGTCGTTTCCACCCGCATCTGATCGCCTCGGCGGTGGGCGCCAGCGGCATCGCCGTGAGCGTCAGTCCCGACTACTACGCCACCAAGCACCGCTCGCTGATCGACTTGGGCAGCGGCTGGACGATGGTGGAGGACGTCACCGAGACGCCCGCACGTCCCACGGACGGCGGTTACAGCCCGGAGGCCCTGCGCGAGTATCGAATGCGCAAGGACCAGGTCGCTCGCCAGGTGTACGCGCCCTGATCGTCACCCCATCTGCTCCAGGGTCTTGCCCTTCGTCTCCGGCACGAACTTGAGCACGAAGAAGAACGACAGCACGGCGAACGTCGTGTACATGCCGTAGGCGAAGGTGAGACTGAACTCGGCGAGGCTGGGGAAGCTCATCGACACCACCCAGTTCGACAGCCACTGGGCCGCGGCGGCGACCGACAACGCCGCCGCGCGGATGCGGTTGGGGAACATCTCGCCGAGCAGCACCCACACCAGCGGGCCCCACGACGCCGCGAAGAAGAACACGAAGGCGTTGGCGGCGACGAAGGCGATCTGCCCCTGCGGGTCGGGCAGCACCGTGGCGCCGTCGACGACCTCGGAGTAGCCGAAGCACCAGGCGGCGACGCCCAACGAGGCCGACATCCCGATGGAGCCCGCGAACAGGATCGGCCTGCGTCCGACCTTGTCGATCAGAGCGATGGCCAGGAACGTGCCGAGGATGTTCACCACGGCGCTGACCACGCTGTTCAGCAACGCGGCGTCCTCGCCGATTCCCACCGACTGCCACAGCGTGGCCGAGTAGTAGAAGATGACGTTGATGCCGACGAACTGTTGCAGCATGGACAGGGCGATGCCCGCCCACACGATCGGCAGCAGAACCCGCCGCCCGCCGAGCAGATGTCGCAGCCTTGGTTTCGGCTCGTGTTCCAAGGACCGGCGAATTTCACCCAGACGTTCCTCTGCCGCGCCTGGTTCAATCCGATCGAGTACCTCACGGGCCTCGGTGAATCGATTCTTCGTCACCAGATGGCGTGGTGTCTCGGGAATTCGAGAGACAAGTATCCCAAAAATGATCGCGGGAACGACGGCGATTCCCAGCATCCATTGCCAGGCGCTGAACGGGCCCAGCTGATTCGCGCTTCCCCCCGCCACGGCGACGATCCCGTAGTTCAACAGCTGCGCGCCCGCGATCCCGACGACCATCCCGAGCTGTTGCAGCGAACCGAACCTGCCGCGGTAGGCGGCGGGCGAGACCTCCGCGATGTAGGCGGGACCGGTGACCGACGCGAGCCCGATGCCCAGGCCGCAGACGATCCGCCAGAACACCAGGTCGACGGCCGAGAAGGGCATCGCGGCGGCCAGTGCTCCGACGGCGTAGAGCAGGGCGGCGACCTGCATCGTCCTGACCCGGCCGAACCGGTCGGCCAGCGAACCCGCGAACCAGGCGCCGAAGGCGCAACCGATCAGCGCCGAGGACACGACGAGTCCGGTGGCCCCCGCGCCGATGGAGAATCGATCCTGAACGCCGGTGATCGCGCTGTTGATCACCGCTGTATCGAATCCGAACAGGAAACCGCCCAACGCCGCACTTCCCGCGATGAGCGCGACATACAGCAGCCGGTCGGACCCGGGTGGTAGAGCCGCACCTGTCGAGTGCGAAGTCGTATATGAACCTGTTTCCACCATCGAGACGTCACCTCCAATGGATCAGACGAACTCCTGGCCGAAGTTACGGTCTGAACTTGATGTCAGATGAGCGTCGAAAGGCAAGATCAGCCGATCGGTTTTACCGTGAGAGTGAGGCAGCGGCCGCCGGGGCGGAGGACAGCATGACGGCTGGGGAGTCGGAGCCACCCGAGAGCGGCAGCGGGCTCACCGTGGTGATCGCGCTGCTGGCGAACGCGGGGATCGCGGTGCTCAAGGCGTTCGCGGGGCTGGTCACGGGATCGGCGGCTCTCTTCGCCGAGGCGGCCCACTCGGTGGCCGACACGATCACGGAGATCCTGTTGCTGACGGCACTCCGACGCTCCCGAAGACCCGCAGACCGGCTACACCCGTTCGGGTATGGCAAGGAGCGATACTTCTGGTCGCTGATGGCGGCGGTCAGCATCTTCGCCTCCGGCTCCGTCCTCGCGATCGCGGAAGGCATCCGCGCGCTGACCGACGAGGCCCGTGAGCAGGCGAGCCCCGAGGTGGCGTACGTGGTGCTCGGGCTGGCCTTCGTGCTGGAGAGCGTCTCGTGGCTGCGGGCGGTCCGGCAGCTCCGTTCCGAGGCGGCCGAGGAGCGAACGCCGTTCTTCCGTTACCTGCGCTCGGTCGACGATCCGACGGCCAAGACGGTGCTGTTGGAGGACAGCGCCGCGCTGATCGGGCTGACCTTGGCGTTCCTCGGCGTCGGGCTGCACCAGATCACCGGCTCGTCCGTCTGGGACGCCTCGGCCTCCCTGGCCATCGGCGCGCTGCTCGCCGTCGTCGCCTACGTTCTCGGGCGCAGCAATCTCGATCTGTTGATCGGGCGGCAGGCCTCCCGCAGGCTGATCGATCGAATCAGACGCAGGCTCGGCGAAGTGCCGGAGATCGACGTCGTGGTGGACCTGCTCACCATGAGCACGGGGGCCGACCGGGTGCTGCTGTGCGTGCGCGTGGACTTCGTCGACGACCTGTCGGTGGCCGAACTGGAACGGGCCTGCGTGCGCGTCGACGGGGAGCTGCGCGCGGAGTTCGCCGAACTCGACGAGATCTTCCTGGAGCCGGTCCCGCGCACCGACGAGGAGCTCCGCTCCAGGGTCTTGGCCCGATACGGACGTATCACCTGACGGGTGCCGGGCGAGAAGGCCGTCCGTCTCGGGGCGAACCGCCGCGATCCCGGCGCCGCGGCGTTCGCGCCGCCCCGCATCGAGAGGCGACCGCCCGCGCCGGGCCGCCGAGATCCATGACGTGCGCAAGGTCATGCCGTCCGCCTTCTGGACATCCACTCGGATGGTCTGCACGGTGTAGGGCATGGCGACGGGAACGAGCGGACCCACGACGGAACCCATCGGACGACGTCGGGGAGCCGACGACGGCTTCGTCGTCGCCGCGGTGCTGTTCGACCTCGACGGGACGCTCATCGACTCGACGCCCGCGGTGACGCGCTGCTGGCGCGGCTGGTGCGACGAGTTCGGGATCGCGCCGTCGATACTGGCGGACAGCCACGGCCGCCGGGCCGTCGAGATCATCGGCGAGGTGCTCCCCGCGGCCGACGTGGCGGAGGCCGTGCGCAGACTGGACGAACTGGAACTGGCCGACCTCGACGGGGTGACCGCTCTCCCCGGGGCGGCGACGGCGCTGGCCGCCTTGGGCGCGGGCCAGGGCGCGATCGTCACGTCGGCGGTCCGGACGCTGGCGCTGGCCAGGCTCGCGGCAGCGGGACTGGTGCCGCCCACGACCGTGGTCACCGCCGATGACGTGCGGGTCGGCAAGCCGAACCCGGAGCCCTATCTCACCGCCGCTCGACTGTTGGGCGTGGACCCGGCGGACTGCCTGGTCGTCGAGGACGCGGCGGCGGGCGTCGCCTCGGCCAGGGCGGCGGGAATGCGGGTCCTGGGAGTGCTCACCAATCCCCACGTCGCGGGGCTGGACGCCGATCTCGTGGTGCGCGGCCTCGACGAGGTGAGCTGGCGCAGCCAGGACGGCTCGGTCGCCGTGCGTGCGGGGCGCTGATCCTCGGCGGGTCGATCGGCGGGTCCGTCGCACGACCGGACACGGCGAGAACAGGCGACCGGTGGTGATGCGACCGGGGCGGTGACGCGGCAGGGTCAGCGCTTCGTGTCGGTGCGCCGGAAGTTCAGGTAGGCCCGCGAGGGCGTCGGACCACGTTGACCCTGATACCGGGAGCCGGTCGAACTGGACCCGTACGGACTCTCGGCCGGGCTGGACAGCCGGAAGATGCACAGCTGCCCGATCTTCATCCCCGGCCACAGCGTGATCGGCAGATTGGCCACGTTGGACAGCTCCAACGTGATGTGCCCTGAGAAGCCGGGGTCGATGAAACCCGCGGTGGAGTGAGTGAGCAGGCCCAGCCTGCCCAGCGACGACTTGCCCTCCAGCCTGCCCGCGAGATCGGCGGGCAGCCCCACGGTCTCGAACGTGGAGCCCAGCACGAACTCGCCGGGGTGCAGGACGAACGGGTCCTCGCCCTCGGTCTCGACCAGGGAGGTCAGCTCGTCCTGCTGGAGCGACGGGTCGATGTGGGTGTACTTCGTGTTGTCGAACACCCGGAAGAACCGGTCCAGACGGA
Source organism: Actinoalloteichus hoggarensis (assembly GCF_002234535.1). Taxonomy (NCBI): domain Bacteria; kingdom Bacillati; phylum Actinomycetota; class Actinomycetes; order Pseudonocardiales; family Pseudonocardiaceae; genus Actinoalloteichus; species Actinoalloteichus hoggarensis. Next base: position 6,477,565 of record NZ_CP022521.1, on the reverse strand, counting down.
CGTCGATGCTCGACGGCTGCACCATGTCGGGCTCGAAGGGGTCGACCGTCAGCCGGCCTCCGTCGATCTCTTTACGCAGGTCCAGATCACTGAGGAGCACGACCCCACCCTAACGGCAGGCCAGGTGTCGACCCCGGCATGGGCGGCGTGTACGATGTGATCTGCTGCGGATGTAGTTCAATGGTAGAACATCAGCTTCCCAAGCTGAATACGCGGGTTCGATTCCCGTCATCCGCTCAGTGAACGAAGGCCCAGGTCAGAGGGTGTCTCCTCCGGTCCTGGGCCTTCGTCGTTCCTCATGGGGGCGAGTCCTCCAGCAACACGCCGGCAACCAGCCGTCGATCGAATCGTCATGCGGTTCGGCATCGCTCACAGGTCTTGCCGTGAGGGCGGCCGGGAACCTGATTGCGACGTGGCGTCCCGCTCACCCGGGAATCGCCGAGTGTGGGAGCCGCCGCAGGCGCCTCGAACACGGCCTCGTCCCGGTACCCCTCGTCGAACGCTGGGGGCAGACCGCACGCGCCACACCCCGGTTCACCAATGACGCCAACGTGCCCGACTCCGAGTCGCGGATCGCCGGGACCGTCTCGGCGATCCGCCGATCGAATCCCGCCGCCTGCTCGTCGCATCGACCGGATCGCCCCACCAGCGAGCACACCCGTGCTTCCGGCTCAGGATCGCCCCACCGGTGCGCGTGCTCCCACGTCGTTCAACTGCCCGGCCGTCGCCTCGTGTTCCGGATGATGTCGCCGCCCGCCTGCTGGATCTCGGCGTTGCCTGCGGCCTCGGCATGCTGGTGCAGCGTCGGGGATGCGTCGTTGACGACGATGCCCCCCGTGATGTCGCGGGCCTGGACGACCGATCCGCCGACGGTGCCGGAGATCGAGTTGTGGACGGGTGCCGAAGGGGGAGTCTCAGGCGTGCCCCGCCGCGCCGCCTTCTCGGCGTCCGATCCGCCGTCTTGGCGTCCGGAGTCCCGTTGGGTCCAGAGTGTCACGCCCGCGCCTGCGAGCGTCAGCACGACGACGGCGACCCAGGCGAGGACGTTGTCCAACGACTCCGTCGCCACGTTCACGGCGATGCCGCCGCCCGTCACCACCAAGGCCGTCGCCAGCGCCTGCCACCATCGCCTCATGCTCGATCCCTCCGGCCGGGTCGTCGCTGTCACCTTCAGTATCCGGATGACGACGGGCCCGATGGTCCACCGTGGATGAATTGATGTCCGCGCGGCCCGGCGCGTTCGTCACCAGCCGGATCCGCCTGGCCGCGGAGTGCCGACGGCTGGGCTGCCTGTCGGGCATGGTTTCGCCGCCGGCCGTCGTCGGTGCGGCCGGCGGTCGCGAGGGTGTCGGTCACGGTGCTGCTCCACAGGCTGTGGCGACGCCGCCCTCACAGGCCTCGGGCCCGCCTTCGCGGGGCTCCGGCCTGGGGCGTGCCGTGCCCGGAGCCGCGATGTCGTCAGCGCCAGCGGCGGAAGCCGCCCTCGGAGTTGATGACCTGGCCGGTGATCCACCGTGCCTCGTCGGTGACCAGCCACGAGATCAGTCTCGCCGGGTCGTCCGGCTCGCCCCAGCGGCCGCCGGGAAACCGGGCCGCCACGGCCTCCCGTGCCGCCGGGCCTGCGTATCCGGTGTCCACCGGGCCGGGGTTCACCGCGTTCACGGTGATGCCTCGGTCCGCGAGATGGTCCGCGATGGTGGGTGTGATGGCGGCCAGCGCTCCCTTGGCCGCGGCGTAGGCGACCTCGCCGGTCATCGGGCCCTGGCCCTGGCCCGAGGTCATGAACACGATGCGTCCGCCGTCGCCGCCGCCGTGTCGAGTGGCGAACTCGCGGGCCAGCAGGATCGTGGACCGGGTGTCCACCGCCCAATGCCCGTCCAGGATCTCGGCGGTCATCGCCTCGAGATCGCCGTCCGGCTCGGAGCGGGCGTGGTTGCACACCAGGATGTCGAGTCCGCCTGCCGCGGTGGCGGCGTCCAGCACGGCGGCGGGCGCGCCGGGTGCGGTCAGGTCGGCCGCGACGTCCGTGACCCGTGTCGTCGGCCCCGCCGCCTGGATGCCCGCCGTGATCGCCGGGATGCCTGCCGGGTCGGCTCCCCAGGCCTGCGCGGCGTCGTGCGGGACGTGATGTTGGAAGACGACGTCCGCCCCGTAGGCGGCGAGCCTGCGTGCGACGGCGAAGCCGATGCCCTGTCTTCTGCTGACTCCGGTGACCAGAGCACGGCGACCGCGCAGCGGACGTGGATCACGGTGGGGCGGTGCGGACGTCGGCTCCGCAGAGGATGCGCTCACACGCCGATCCTGCTGTGTGCCGCTCTTCACAGTCACTCGATTTTCTCGACGCTTCCGCGCCGCATGATCGACCGCCTGCGGAGCCGGGCCGTCGTGCCGGCATGTCCACGCCGGTGACCTGCCGTGCGACGGCACCTCTCCGTGCTGTCCGCACGAGTGTGGGAGCGCTCCCGAAGTAAGGGCGACGCCAGCCGCCCAGCGTGGCCGGGTCGTCGTGTGGTCGGCCGTCGCCCCGCCGAACGCCCATGGTGCGCCGCCGGACGGGCGTCGAGCACTGCCTGCGGACGGGCGCCCCGACGGCTCGGAGTCGGGATCACTGCGCGCCGGGGGTTTACAGCGTGTTTCTCTCCCGTTACCCTTCTCATCATTGGGAGCGCTCCCAGTTTCGCACCGGGAACGCTCCGATGAAACTCCGGTCTAGGGCGTGCTGCGCGCCCTCACGTCCTGGGCCGGTCTCCAACGAGTTCCGTGTTCCGTCGCACTGCCGATTCGTGACAACGGAATAGGCCTGCCGAAGCAACCTCGGCAGGCGCCTGACCTGTCCGGGCGTTGAGCTACCGGCTCATGCTCGGCTAATACCGTTGCCGGCGGTGGGTTCGCAGGGGAACCCACCGCCGGCAACGGACCACGGTCCCTGATCGCGCGTCGACGTCGTGATGGCAACAGCGCAGGCCGCCCGCGACGACGAAGAGCACTGCGGCCAGTGAGAACGTCAGGATGCCGCCGATGCCGGTCGAGGTCGGAGCATGCACTTCTGACGCGTCCGGGCTTTGCGGACGCCCGTTCGGCCCGGGAGCCCGTCGGGGGACATCACCTTCTGGGCCATCGAGATCGACCGCCGCACAAGGGGTCGAGCAGTACATCCTTGCCCGCCAGGCGGCGGACAGGCCGGATCACGCCGGTACACCGTCGACGAACTGATGCTCAAGATCGAGCCGACTCTCATCGGGCAAGGGCATCCCGCTGTTCGACGGCGAGTACGAGGTCAGCCGCTTCGAGGTCGACGTCGCGGCAGGGTTCCTGGCGCTCTTCGGCGCGGCGGTGCGTGCGACATGGCGACGGTCGCCTGTCTGCGACGGTCGGCGGCTGCCGAAGCGGAGCCGCCCGCGGCTCACTCGGCGTGAGCCGGGCTCTGTCGCCTCCCGCCGCGGGCATCCCGTAAGGACGAACGCCCTCCGCCGTAGGTCGGCGAAGGGCGTCTGGGTCGGTGGGACGGCCGTCAGCGAGCCGCATCCTGCTCGGGCAACGGGGTCCCGGTGCCGACCTCGTCGGTCGGTACGTCCGCCCTGGCGTCCGCGCCGACCCCGCCGACCTCGCCCTCCGACCGTGCCGTGCCGCGTCGGACCGCGCTGAGCAGCAGCTGCGCGACGTCCACGACCTCGACGTTCTCGCCCTGTCCCTCGCTCTGCTTCGCGGTGACGCCGTCGGTGAGCATCACCCGGCAGAACGGGCAGCCGGTCGCGATCTTCGTCGGGGCGGTGCCCAGCGCCTCGTCGACCCGTTCCACGTTGATCCGCTTGCCGACCCGCTCCTCCATCCACATCCGCGCACCGCCCGCGCCGCAGCACATCGAGCGGTCGCCGTGGCGGGGCATCTCCCGCATCGCGGCCCCGGAGGCGCCGATCAACTCGCGCGGCGGCGTGTAGACCTGGTTGTGCCTGCCCAGATAGCAGGGGTCGTGGTACGTGACGTCCTCGGCGACCGCGGCGACCGGGACCAGCCTGCGTTCGCGGACGAGCCGGTTCAGCAGCTGGGTGTGGTGGACGACCTCGTACTCCCCGCCGAGCTGCGCGTACTCGTTGGCCAGGCTGTTGAAGCAGTGCGCGCAGGTCGCGACGATCTTGCGCTTGTGCTTCTCCCGGCCCTCGAAGACGGCGTTGAGCGTCTCCACGTTCTGCTGCGCCAGCATCTGGAACAGGAACTCGTTGCCCGCCCGGCGAGCCGGGTCGCCGGTGCAGGTCTCGTCCGGTCCCAGCACCGTGTACTTGACGTCGGCCAGGTGGAGCAGCTCGGCGACGGCCTGCGTGGTCTTGCGGGCCCGATCCTCGAAGGCGCCCGCGCAGCCGACCCAGTAGAGGTACTCGACGTCCTCAGCCAGTTCGCCGTCGAAGACGGGGACCTCGAAGTCCAGTTCCTGGGTCCAGGCCAGCCGGTCCTTGGCGTTCTGGCCCCAGGGATTGCCCTTGTTCTCCAGGTTCTTGAACATCCCGCCGAGTTCACTCGGGAAGTTCGACTCGATGAGCACCTGGTAGCGCCGCATGTCGACGATGTGATCGACGTGCTCGATGTCCACCGGGCACTGCTCGACGCAGGCGCCGCAGGTGGTGCAGGACCACAGGACCTCGGGATCGATGACGCCGAGTTCGTCGACCCCGCCCACCAGCGGGCGCTCCGCCTCGGCGAGCACGTCGCGGTGGATCGCGGCGATCCTCGCCTCCGCGTCGTCGCCGACGATGCCGACCTCGTCGCCCGCCATGTCCTTGCTGCCGCCCGCGAGCAGGTACGGGGCCTTGGCGTAGGCATGGTCGCGCAACGAGGTGATCAGCAACTTCGGGGAGAGCGGCTTGGCGGTGTTCCACGCGGGGCACTGCGACTGGCAGCGGCCGCACTCGGTGCAGGTGGAGAAGTCCAGCCAGCCCTTCCAGCTGAAGTCCTCGACCTTGCCCGCGCCGAAGACGTCCTTGTCGGGGTCGGCCTCCTCGAAGTCGAGCGGCTTGCCCCCGCTCATCATCGGCTTCAGCGCGCCCAGGGCGACGGCGCCGTCGGCCTCGCGCTTGAAGTAGATGTTGAAGAAGGCGCTGAAGCGGTGCCAGGCGACGCCCATGGTCAGGTTTCTGGCGATGACGATCGCCCAGGCCATCGAGATGAGGACCTTGATCGTCGCGACGATCGAGATGCCGATCGCGGAGGCGGGCAGCACCGCTCCGAGCGCGTGGGAGATCGGCGCGGCCCACACGGGATAGGGGAGGTGGTCGGTGGCGGCCTTGAAGCCCCTGATGAGCAGGATGCACAGGCCGACGCCGAGGATGACGCCCTCGACGAAGTATGCCTGCCAGAAGCTGGAGCCGGCGAACCGTGACTGCAGGTCGGCGCGGCGGGGATGACTGCGTTGGCGGATGACGATCAGAACGAGGATGCCCAGCACCGTCGTGGTGGCCATGAACTCGACGAACAGGCCCCACAGGCTCCAACCGCCCACGATGGGCAGGCTGAAGTACGGGTTCCACGTCTCGCCGTAGGCCTCGATGAGCATCGGGATCAGCGTCAGGAAGCCGACCATCACGAACCAGTGCGCGGCCCCGACGACTCCCCATTTGAGCATCCGGGTGTGCCCGACGATCTCGATCAGCATCGTCCGCAGCCTGCGGGGCAGCGGGCCGTTACGGGTCGGGTCCGGCTGACCCAGCCGAACGGTGCGCACGATGCTCACGACCGCCCTGATCAACAGGACGAGCGCGACCGCGGTCACCGCATAGCTGATCGTCGCCAGGGCCAGGTGCAGGACGTCCATCCCCGAAGCCTCCAGTCCGAACTTTCGAGTGTGGGCAGCGTACGTCAAGTTACCGGTCGGTAACCACCGTAGGGGTCAGCGGTACGACGAGTGTCCCCTGCCGGGGTCGCCTGAGGTCGACCGCATCGACATCCGAGACCGTCTCGCCTGACTCTCGCGGGCCGAGCGACGTGCGGGCGAGCGCGGACTCCCTCGGCGATCCTGCCTCGGCCGTCGCCACCGGTCGGAATCCAGCGGCGAGCGGCCAGGTCCCCGGGGCGGGACCCGGCTCGACAGGAGGGTCAGGTGCGATCCGCCGCCTGTGGTCCGATCCGAGGGCGACGACCGGGACGCGAAAGGGCGGCCACTCCGATCTGGAGTGGCCGCCCTGTTCGTCGTCGATCAGCGGTTCATCGAACCGGTGTCACCTGGATCAGGCGACGCCGTCCGTGCCCGCGGCGTTGCGACGCCGGAACTTCAGCGCCAGGAAGGTGCCGCCCGCGAGCGCCACGCCGCCGATGATGATCAGCGGGAGGATGAAGTTCGCACCGGTGTCTGCCAGGTCGTCCTCATCCTGGTCGGGGGCACCGGCGTCCGGGCCCTCGCCCTCACCGTCGCCGGGCGGCGTGGTGGGGGGAGGAACCTCGCCGTCTCCGTCCAGCACGATGTAGGTCACACTGGCGGCCGCGGACTCGGCACCGTCGATGACCTGCACGGCCGTGATGGTGTGCGAGCCTGCGGGCAGCTCGTCGACCAGGTTGACGGCCCAGTTGCCGTCGGCGTCGGCGTCGGCGCTGCTCGCCTCCTTGTCGTCGACCGAGACGGTGACGATCGCACCGGGCTCAGCGGTACCGCTGACGGTCGGCGTGGCGTTGTCGCTCTCGGTGCCGTCGGCGGGCTCGAGGATGCTCGGAGCCGCCGGGGCGACGTAGAAGGTGAGGCTGGTGTCCTCGGAGCTGTAGGTCTGGCCGCCCACCGTCAGCGACTGCGAGGCGGTGACGGAGTACTCGCCCACCGGCAGCGCGGAGGCGGGACGAAGCTCCCAGGCGCCGTCCGCGTCGGCCTGGACCTCGGCGGACTGGTCGTTGATCTGAGCGCTGACCGTGGCGAACGGGTTCGCGGTGCCACGGATGACCTGCTCGTCCTCGCCGATGCGCTGGCCGTCCTCGGGGGACTCGATGACCGGCGCGTTGACCTCGGTCAGCACGGCGACGTCGTTCAGGTGGGGGAGCACGTCGGCGGTCAGGGAGACGCCGAGCGAGATCGGGTCGATCGGGTTGCCCTGACCGTCCGTGATCTCACAGCCGCCGTCGGCGTTGCCCGCGGCGGCGGAGGTGATGCCCACGGCGAGCGAGCCCGCGACGATGGCACCGCCACTGTCACCGCCCTCGGTGCAGGCGCTGTGCTCGAAGCCGTCGATGTCGACCAGGTTGCCCTGGCCGTCGTTCACGCCCTCCCAGGTCGTCGCGGCGTGCGTGATCTCGCCACAGGTGTACTGGGTGGTACGGCCCGACTTGCAGACCTCCATGCCCTCCAGCGGCGCGACGACGCCGGTGAGGGTGGTCGTGTCGCCGTTCCAGGTGTTGACGGCGGGCGCGATGGAGTCGCCGGTGATGTTGATGGTGGCGAAGTCGTTGTTGTCCTCGCCGAAGGACACGGTGCCGAAGTCGCCGAGGCGCTCCAGCGGCAGGGACGGCTGCTCGTTGGGGATCTCCCGGTAGGCGACGCTGTTGTCCTCGTCGCCGTAGCAGTGTCCTGCGGTCAGGTACAAGGGGCTGCCCGCGGCGTCGTACGCCGGGAAGCCGAAGGAGCAGACGCCGATGATGGCGTCCTCGGCCTGGTTGCCGGTGAAGTAGCCGTCGCCACCGTTGATGTCGACGAGCCTGCGCTCGGCGGTCTGCTGCTGGGTGGTGACCTCGACGCCGACGTTCGGGACCTGGCCCGCGAGGCTTGCGGCCTCTTCGCCGTTGACGAGGGTCACGACGACCGAGCTGCTCTGGACGTCGACCGAGACGCCTGCGACGAGGCCGTTCTGGTTGGACGCCCACGAGGCGAGCTCGGCGCTAGCCGCGTCGAGCTGGCCGAGGCTGGGCCCGCCCACCTCGACCTCGGCACCGAGGTCGACGGCGACCTGTGCCGCCACGTTGTCGGTGACCTTGACGTGGAGAGAGTTCGTGTCCGAGTTGAACCACGCGCCGCCGAAGCTGTCACCCAGCTCGCCCGCGAGGCGGGTGCTGGTGATCGAGGCGTTTCCTGCCGCAGTGGCCTGCTCCGCGTACGCCTCGGCGCTGATGCCGAGGTCGCGCTCGATGGCGACCCGCATCTCGGAGGGGATCGACTCGACGTTCACGTCGGCACTGTTCAGCGGGGACGCTTCCTCGGTCTGGGCGCTTGCGACGCCCCCGAAGGCCCCCAGGGTGACAACGCCTGCGGACAACGCCGCGGCGAGCAGCCCCCGACTGGGACTTGCCTTGCTCATTTAGCTCCTTCCCCAGTGCCCCAGCCCCCCGGTTGGGGTCACACGTTCAGGTGACGAGGGGACCGTAACCTCACGGAAGGTCGACTCGGGTCGGGCTCGTGAAAATAGGTACTAAGTTGACCTCTTCGTTATATGCGCAGCGTGCGGGATCGTTGACCCTGTGTCGACCTCGGGGCGATGCGTCCGAAATGTGCGCGTATCCTGCACGTTTATCCACAGGCCGCTCATTTTGACTCCATAGAGTTAGCATGTCGGTGCCGGTAGTGAGCGCCGGGTGCGGCCGGGGCCTCTGCGGCCTCCGGGTCGGAAGGGGCAGGTCGACTGCGTGGGGCGGCCGGGGCGCCCCGTCGAACGCTCGGCATGATCTGCCCGCTCGTCGTCCGGCGAGGGAGCGCGCCGGTCGGCGGCCGCGGCGGGGAGCCGCGCGGGTGCCCACGTCCGTGAGGCCGAACCCGAGCCGTGCGGTCCGTCGATGGCGGGTGGACCGTGGGCAGCGGCGATCTCGGACGGACCGAGCTTGGGCTGTCGAGGCTGTGCGGACATCGGCACGCGGCGCCGACGGTCGCCGAAGCCGATACCCGTACCGATGTGGACGGCCGGGCTCCGCTCGGACGATCTACGCCCGCGGGACGGGCTCTGCTTGACGTCGCGACGAGGATCACGGGCCGCCGGGCGCGCAGGCCTGTGGCCTGCGTCGTGGAGCCTGTCGACCAGCGCATCGCTTGACGGGCGGCGCGATCCTCAACGCGGAGGAGATCGTCCGTTCGCGATCGCGGGCCGCTCGTCGCCGCACCGACCGGATGCCGTGGACAGGCAGGGAGCAGGGATTCGGGGAGGGATGACGCCCTCGACCGGCACACGGGAGACGGTCCCCCGTGCCGTGGCGCGCGAACGCCGCCGAAGTCCGGCGGGCGACGGAACGGACGTCCTCGGCGCCGCGCCCCGCATCGAGTCGACCAGGCCTGCGCCCGACCGCTCTCGCGATCCGGCAGGTCGACACCGACCGCACCGTCTACGAGTTCGGCGCCGTCGGGCACGGCCACCAGGCGCACGCGACGGCCGATCGCCTGAGTTCCGAGATCGACGCCTGGCATCGACGACACCGAGGACATCGAGCCGAGTTCCGCGCCCACCCGGCCGGCGCATGCCCGGACCGAAGCTCGGGTCTGGTCTTGGACACGTCGGTCCCGGTCACCATCTCCTGGCCCGCGACGTGAGCGAACAGCCAGGCGGCACCACCCGACAGGAGGAATCGCAATGGAGATCGACGGAGATCACCCGACCGCATTCGATGACTTCGACCTGGATCTGTCCTTCGCGCCGAAGGGGACAGCCATCGCAGCGCTCATGAACACCACGTCTGACCCTTGCGTCCACAGTGGACCGACCCGGTGCGGTGGCGTTCACCGCTCCAGGATCGCCAGGGCCATGGTCTTGGCCTGCCGGGCGGCTCGATCGGATCGTTCATAGAGTTCGGTGACTGCGGCGCCGTCCATCAGGAGCAGGAGCTGCCGGGCCAGGTCGGTGTCGTCGGGGTATCCGGCCTCGGCCAGCAGCAGGCGTAGGTAGTCGACGACGGCCTCCTTGTGCTGATTGGCCATGGCGCGGATCTGACTGTCCGGTTCGGCGACCTCGGCGATGGCGTTGATGAAGGCACAGCCTCGGAAGCCAGAGGTCTCGGCATATTCGATCAGCGCGTCGAAGGCCGCGATCGGGGTGCCGCCGAGGGCCGTGGTTCGTTCGGCCAGCCACGTTCGGTAAGCCTCGTCGTAGTTGCTCAGCATGGCCACGACCAGGTCGTCCTTACTGGCGAAGTGACGGTAGAACGAGGCGCGCCCGACTTCGGATTCGGCGAGTAGCCGCTCCAGGCCAACGGCCTGGATTCCTTCGGCATAGAAGAGCTTCTCCGCAGCGTCCAACAGTCGCTGACGAGCGTTGGTGGCCATCGTTCGACTCCTTCAGGATGCATCCTTGACACAGATGGTACCGGTCGGTACCGTCCAAAACGGCACCGATCAGTACCATTTTAGCAGTGCGGATGGTCGTGTCGACCCACTCCGCGCAGGGAAGGACGCAGCACATGACGCACCCGCCGCAGGCTCCGAGCGAGCAGACCTCTACCGGAGGAATGGGACGGGTGGCGGTCCTGGCCCTGGGTGTGTTCGCGGTCGGCACCGGCGAGTTCGTGTTGGCCGGGCTGCTGCCGATGTTGGTCGAGGCATTCGAGATCTCCGTGGCAGGCGCGGGGCAGATCGTGACGGTGTTCGCGCTGACGTGCGCGGTGAGCGCGCCGGTGCTGACGGCGCTGACGGCGGTGTGGCGGCGTCGCACCGTCTTGGTGATGGCGACGGTCATCTATCTACTCGGAGCGGTCGGCACGGCGTTGGCCGGTTCATACGGTCAGATCCTCGCCGCCCAGATCGTGGCCGCAGCCGGGGTGGGGTTGTTCATCCCGAACGCCTCGGTGACCGCCGCGACCTTGGTCGCGCCGCGCTTGCAGGGCCGGGCGATTGCGTTGGTGGTGACCGGCTTCACTGCCGCGGTGGCTTTCGGTGCTCCGATCGGGACCGCGTTGGGCGGTCTGTTGGACTGGCGGGCGACCATGTGGTTCACCGCCGCCCTGGCGGTCATCGGCCTGGTCGGTGTCTGGGTGCTCGTGCCCGAGCACCTGCACGTTCCCTCGGCCGGTGGGCTTCGTGCGCAACTCCGCCCGTTAGGAGACCGTCGTGTCTTGCTGCTTCTGGTGACGACATTGGTGGCCTTCACGGCCGTGTTCGTCCCCTACACCTACATCGGTGTCATCTACGCTCCGGCAACCGGCGGCAGCGGTGTGGCACTGGCGGTGCTGATGCTCACCGGCGGCATCGCCGGTGCGGTCGGCAATCTCGCCGCCGGATTCCTGACCGATCGTCTCGGCGGGGCTCGCGTGGTCACTATCGCGCTCAGCTGGTTGACGGCGGGGCTGCTCGTAGTGCCCTTGGCGGTCGGGCATTTCGGCGCCGCGCTCGCGGTCGTCGGGTTCTACGTGGTGGGCGCCTTCGCGATCACCACCCCTCAGCAGCATCGGCTGATCGGCCTACGGCCCGATGCCACACCGATCGTGATCTCGTTGAACCAGAGCGTGCTGTACCTGGCAATCGCGATGTCCGGGCTCGTCGGAGGGGCCGGGATCGAACTCCTCGGCAGCCGGTATGTCAGTCTCGTCGCCGCCGCTCTCGCACTGCTCGCCTTGGGAGCGTCCCTCTGCGCGCAACGCCTGATGCGACCGACGAGTGCGAGCGGCGCCGGAGTGTGAACGAACAATACGCCCGTGCCGGCGCGAAGCAGTTCGGTGATCCACGCGCAGTAGCGGCGCTCGGCGCCCCCGAGCCCCGCGTCGGCACCCGAGCAGCCTCACCGGAGCCGGCGGCGAGGTTCCCGGGGTCCTCGACGGTGCGCTCGACATCGACGCTGCCCGGCAGGCGACCGCCGCGAGATCCGGCGCGTCGGCTGCCGACCACCCCGGCGCGACTCTTCCGCACGCGGTGATCCGTTGTTCATTCACGGGTCTTGCCAGATCAATGTGGACAGGTAACGGTGGGCGGGTCTTCCCACGACGGGGATAGGAGCGCCCGATGACGTCTCGCCGTTCGACCCGGTTACGCAGGCTGAGCCTGCTCGCCCTACTGACCTCTCTGCTGTCGCTGGCCCTGCAGGGGCCCGCCTCCGCCGCCCCGCCCGGCATCCCGAGCGAGACGACCGCCCGAAGCCTGCTCGCGTCGCTGACCGTGGCCCCGGAGGGGTCGATGGACGGCTACTCCCGAGACCTCTTCCCGCACTGGAACGCGGTGGAGGGCAACTGCAACGCCCGCGAGATGGTGCTGCGTCGCGACGGCGACGACGTGCAGGTGGGCAACGACTGCTATCCCACCTCCGGCAGCTGGTACAGCGAGTACGACGGCCAGACGCGCACCGTCCCCTCCGAGATCAGCATCGACCACGTCGTGCCGCTGGCCGCCGCCTGGCGTTCCGGCGCGTCATCGTGGAGCGCCTCCCGCCGGACCGCCTTCGCCAACGACCTGACCAACCCGCAGCTCATCGCCGTCACCGGCAGCGTGAACAGCTCGAAGGGCGATCAGACACCCGACGAGTGGGTTCCGCCGCGCACGGCATACCACTGCACCTACGCCCGGATCTGGATCGGCAGCAAGCATGCCTGGGATCTGACCGTCACCTCCGCTGAGCGCGCCGCGCTGACCCGGCTGCTCGACACCTGCTGAGCACCCGTCGACTTCGCAGCCGGCCGGCGGTCCGCCTGGGCACCCGCGCCGTGTCCAGCGCGCCGTGTCCGAGGTGCCGTGTCCGGGGTGCCGTGTCCGGGGCACCGTGTCCCGGTGACTCCGTGTTCCAGGGCGTCGTGTTCAACGCTGTGTCCCGGCGGCTCCGTGTCGTGTGCCGACAGGACAGGACGTGTGCCGACAGGGACGTGTGCCGACAGGGACGTGCGGAGCGCCGGGGCTCAGCCCGCCGGCCGGTTCAGCACGCCGACGAGCGACTGATGCAGCGCCTGGTGATCGCGGGCGTCGTGCAACGTGCAGTCCGCCGCCGAGAGCGAGTACAGCTCGTCCGCACCGAGGTAACGCACGGAGACCCGCACGCGGCCGTCCTCATCACAGGAGGTGCACAGTTCCAGTTCGCCGGTGATGACGCCCACCTCGTCGGTCATCACGCCGCCCCGAGCGACGGTGATCTTCGTGCACAGTTCCGCCATGGGAGCCTCCCCGCCTCGGATGCCTCGGGCCGCCTCGCCGGGCCGCGCGAGACGTCGAGAGCCACGGTAACGGCCGATGCGCGGAGCAGGAGCGGTTCACGGGCCCGCGCCCTGGCGTGTCGCGGGATGACCTCGGTCGGCGCCGACGTCGTGCGGCTCGCGTGAGCACCGCCGGACCCGGCCGCCGGCATCGGTCCAGGGCGGGCCCGACCACGGGCGGCGGCCATTGGAGTTGATCAGTCGCGATGGTCCCGCCTCGGCGCACTCGCCGGGGTCACTCGTCGGAGCGACCGCTGCGCAGCGGCGGCAGCGCGGCCACCGCCTCGTCACGGGTGAGGCCTCCTGCCTGCAGCAGGTCCACCGAGATCGACCGCAGCTGGGCGACGACGACCCGCATCGAGAAGCCGCTGCCGCCGATCAGGTCCGCCGCCGACAGTCGGGCGACCGCCCGCGTGGCCGCCCTGGCCTGGACCGGGTCGCGGCCCGCCGACAACTCGTCTCGGAGCAGGACGACGGCGCCCGCCAGCTGTTCGAGCAGGATGGGCAGCCGCTCGGGCACCCGTTCGCCGTCCCGCAGCGCGGCCTGCGCCCGCCGCGCCAGCACCCTGGTGTTGCGCAGTGCGTGATCCAGGCGCACCGCCGCGTTCTCATAGCGGTCGAGGTCCGTGCGACTCCGCCAGCGCAGCGGCGAGATCCTGGCGATCTCGGTGCCCGCCGCCAGCGCGGTGGTGAACTCCTCGATGGAGTCCTGAGCGTCGCGCGCGTCGGACAGCACCGCGCCTGCTCGTGCCGGGTCTCCGATGGAGACCGCCACCGCCGTGGCCCGCAGCGCGTCGGCGAGCACACCGAGGACCACCCGGCCCTTCTGATGGACCACGACCAGCGGATTGGCGGGCAGCAGGGCCGCGACCGCCAGCCCGACCAGCCCGCCCACCAGCGCGTCGATGAAGCGGTCGAAGCCGCCGACGGCGCCGGGGGGCAGCAGGGTGGCGATCAACACGGCGGAGGAGCCTGCCTGCAGGGCGATGACCGTGCCGCTGTCCAGCAGCACGGCCACCGACATCGCCAGCGCGACGACGAGGGCGATCTGCCAGGTGCCCGAACCGATCACCGAGATCAGCAGGTCGCCGACGAGGATGCCGACGCTGACGCCGACGACGAGTTCCGCCACCCGGCGCAGCCGTTCGCCCAGCGACACGCCCAGGCTGATCACCGCCGCGATGGGGGCGAAGAACGGCCGTTGGTGTCCGATGACGTGAACGGCGATGAACCAGGCGAGTCCGGCGGCCACGGAACACTGCAGGACGGGGATCAGGTTGCGCAGCAGTCTGCGCAACCGCCGTGTCGCCTCCACACTCACCCGGTTCACGCATCGATTGTGCGCTCCCCCGGAAGATCCGCAGGATGACTAGCCGTCCGAGCGAGGGCGGCGTGCCCTGCGCCTGTCTCCCGCGCGTCCGATCAGGACCGCCGCGCCCGCCGTCAGCGCGACGGCGCCGCCGGCCGCGAGCAGGACCGATGAGGTCGGAGTCGGCGGGCGAGGCGGCGGGACGGCGTCGCCCGCCCGGCGGCGGAGTTCGAGCATGAGGCTCTCCTCGCCCATCCGCATCGCCCAGTCGTGATTGGCCTCGAAGACCGGCCGCAGCCAGTTAGGGCTGCTCCGTAACAGGGGTTTGTCCGCGCGGATCTTCCAGGTGAAGTCCACCTGAGTGCGGTCGGCGCCGAGCTCGGACAGGTGCCACACGCCCCGCCCGACGAAGTCGCCGGTGGCGGTGAAGGAGCAGCCGAGTTCGGCGACCGACTCGACATGGAGCTGCCACCGCAGGGTGTACGGGAGCCTGCCGGTGGTGAACAGCTCGTAGGACGAGCCGACGCCGCCGTCCTCGGCGCGGCGCAGCGTCCGCACGTCCAGATAGACCGACGGCCACCAGCGGGACAGATCGGCCGGGTCGAACAGGGTGTCCGCCACCTCCGCAGGCGATGCGGGGATCAGCCAGCGGGTGTGGAAGTCGTAGGCGCTGTCCGCCATGGGTTCAGGCCAGTCCGACGGCGGCAGGCGCCTTCGGGTCGGAGTCCGCGAGGAACGTCCGGCAGCGTTCGTGCTCGTCGGTCTCGCCGATCGCGCCCGCGGCCCTGGCCAGGGCGCCGAGGCAGCGGAGGAAACCCTGGTTGGGTCGGTGCTCCCACGGCACCGGGCCGTGGCCCTTCCATCCGGCGCGACGCAGCGCGTCGAGTCCTCGGTGGTAGCCGGTGCGGGCGTACGCATAACCGGCCACCGTCTGTTCCTCGGCCAGCGCCGTCTCGGCCAGCGCGGCCCAGGCCTCGCTGAAGGACGGATACCGGGCGGCCACCGTCGCGGGATCGGTGCCCGCGTCCAACTCCTGCTGCGGCCCCGGCAGATCGGGCAGCAGTGTGGGCTCCGGGCCGAGCAGGTTCGCGTGGGTCATGCCCTCATTCTGCCAACGTCCGCGCGGTCGGTCCCGTCGCCTCCGCGGTCACCGCGGTAGAACAGCTCCACCCCGCGAGAACGCGGGAGGGGCGCCTCGGCGGTATGCCGAGACGCCCCCTTCGTGCGGCCGTGCGGACTCGTGGTGCGGTTCAGCCCGCGAGCATGCGGCCCGAGGACCGCAGGTTCTCGCATGCGTGCGCCACCCGAGCCGCCATGCCCTGCTCGGCGGCCTTCAGGTAGCTGCGCGGGTCGTAGACCTTCTTGTTCCCGACCTCGCCGTCGATCTTCAGCACGCCGTCGTAGTTGGAGAACATGTGACTGACGACCGGACGGGTGAAGGCGTACTGCGTGTCGGTGTCGATGTTCATCTTGATCACGCCGTAGCTCAGCGACTCGTGGATCTCCGAGAGCAGCGAGCCGGAGCCGCCGTGGAAGACCAGGTCGAAGGGCTTCGATCCCGCGGGAAGACCGAGCTTCTCGGAGACGACGTCCTGACCCTGCTTGAGGATCTCCGGACGAAGCTTCACGTTGCCCGGCTTGTAGACGCCGTGCACGTTGCCGAAGGTCGCCGCGAGCAGGTAGCGGCCTCGCTCACCGCTGCCCAGCGCGTCGAGCGTCTTGAGGTAGTCCTCCGGCGAGGTGTACAGCTTGTCGTTGATCTCGTTGTCGACGCCGTCCTCTTCGCCGCCGACGACGCCGACCTCGATCTCCAGGATGACCCTGGCCTTCGCCGAGACGGCGAGCAGCTCGGCGGCGATCTCGAGGTTCTCGTCGACCGGCACGGCGGAGCCGTCCCACATGTGCGACTGG
The DNA here is from genome assembly GCF_002234535.1 of Actinoalloteichus hoggarensis. NCBI lineage: Bacteria > Bacillati > Actinomycetota > Actinomycetes > Pseudonocardiales > Pseudonocardiaceae > Actinoalloteichus > Actinoalloteichus hoggarensis. Next base: position 6,461,295 of record NZ_CP022521.1, on the reverse strand, counting down.
AACAACGGGTTCTCGCCCCGGTCGACGCGCTCCTGGCTGATCGCCAGCAGCGGCCGGACGAAGCCGTCGAGCTTGTCCTTCGGGCAGTGGTCGGTGTGCAACGCGACGTTCACCGGGTACTTCGCTGCGACGACGTGAGCGAACTCGGCAAGGGCGGTGGCCCCGGTGACCATGTCCTTGACCTTGGTGCCGGAGGCGAACTCCGCGCCGCCGGTCGACACCTGGATGATGCCGTCGCTCTCGGCTTCCGCGAGTCCGCGCAATGCCGCGTTGAGGGTCTCAGACGAGGTGACGTTGATGGCCGGGTAGGCGAACTCGTTCGCCTTGGCCCGGTCGAGCATCTCCGCGTAGACCTCGGGGGTTGCGATGGGCATCGTCTTCCTCCTGTGGTGCCCGGCGCAGCGTGTCCGCGCTGATGGCTGTCGTTCGGCTACCGGTGAGCATCCTACGATCAGACCCGCTCGCGGTCTGCTGCCGGCTGAGGATCATCGGCCCCCGCCGCGACCAGCGACTCCCCCGCGGTGGATCGATCCAGCGTGATCTGCTCGATCCGCCTGCCCTCCGCCGGGGGTGCGCCCGGCTCCGCGCCTGCCGTCGTACCTGGGGTGACGGCGCCGACCAGGTCCCGCGCCCGGGTCGCGGACTCCGAGGTGACCACCAGGCCGAGGGCGGGCTCGACGTGATCGTCTCCGCCCGCGGACACGAACGCGGCGGGCGAGCGGCGGACCTGGGTGAGGTAGATCAGCCTGCCGATCCAGAGCACCAGCATGGCGACCTGGGTGCCGAGCATGGTGCGCTCGACGAAGCCGCGGACGAGGAAGTCGGCGAAGAGCTGTGCTCCCCACAGCCGAGGCGTGACGACCGGCATCGAGGCGAGCAGGAAGACGATGAACTGAACGAGGGTCACGGCGCCGAGCACGCGAGTCCAGCCTGCGACCAGCCGCCAGAGCGTGTGGTCGCGGAAGCGCTCCGACATGATCAGGCCGGCCACGGCCAGGCTCAGGAACGCGACACAGGCCGAGATCCGGTGCGTCCAGCCGGAGAAGGTGAGTGCCGCGTCGGGCAGGTCGGCGGGGAAGAACGCGCAGAGGACGAGGCCGACGCCCCAGAGGCCGATCAGCACCGGGAGCAGCCTGCCGTCGAGCGCGCCGCTGCCGCGTAGCAGCGGCAGCAGCACGAGCGAGCCGAGACCGAGGGTGACCATGCTGATAGGGATCAGCGAGGCGCCCCCCTCGACGTAGACGAGTTCGCTGAGTGTCTGGCTGACGGCGTCGAAGCCGTCACCGAAGCCGACGTGCATCGCGGTGAAGGCGATGGCGGAGAGCAGGATTCCCAGTAAGGAGAGCCCGGCCACCGCACGCACGGCAGGAGCCGGCCAGTGTTCCGTGTCGGCCACGGTCGCGTCACGCATGCCGACGATTGTTGACGCTGAGACCACCGGTCGGCTCAGGGTTTGTCCTGATTCCAGCCCTGACTCGCCGCACCTCCGGCGCGTCGTGGCCGACACGCCGTCAGTCGGTCGTTAACCAGGACCCGATCAGCGGAGTCCACTCGGTGATGATCACCTCCGCCACCACCTCGGCGGGCCAGTAAGGGTCGTTGTCGAGCAGTCGTCGCAGCTCGGCCTCGTCCGCCACGTCGTACACGAGCAGTGCGCCGGTGTCGTCGGCCCAGGGCCCCGCCGCCAGCAGCGAGCCCTTCTCCGCGAGCGTGGTGAGGTAGTCCCGATGCGCCGGTCGGACGGCGAGTCGCCGCTCGGTGTCCGAGGTGAAGACGAGCTGGACTGCGAATCTGGCCATGCCGTTGCCGCTCCCCGCTAGGTCGACGGTGTGTCCTGTCGGCGTCGACGCTACCGCCGATCCCGAGGCTCGGACGCCGCCGCGGCGGCGCCGCCCAGGCCCGCTGGAGCGTGTCGGGACCGGTCGCCGTCGCACCCGTGCGGACGGGGTTCTCGGCAGGAGTCGGGGGGTTCGTCCGGGCGTTCGCCGAATGGCGCGGCGGAGAACGCGGATCGCCCCGGACGGCGGCGCAGGGAGGGGGCGCGGCCGATCCGGGGAATGACGATCAATTGCCGGCGAAGGCCCTGGACATGCCGCGAGAAGCGGATTTCGAGCAGCGGACGTCGACTGGCGGCTCCTCCCCGGAACACGCCGTCGGAGTCGATCAAAGAAAGATCGAGACGGTCGGAGACCGTTATCTTGAATCAGGGTGGAAAAAACGATCTCGGCGAATCAGAGAATCGATTCGCCGAGATCGTCTCAGTGCTCTATGGGATTGATCAGAAGTCGATCGAGGCGAACGCGAAGTCGCCGCCTTCGAACTCGAAGCCGGTCTTGAAGTCGACCTTGACCTCAAGGTCGCTGTAGATCTTGTAGGTGTTCCACTCGCCCACGTCGAGGCGGAACTCCTGCCCGTTGTCCTTGCTGTGGCCGTGGCCCTTGTCGTGCTCGCCCGCCATCGCGGGAGTCGCGGCAAGAACGGGGGCCACCACGATGGCGCCTGCAACGAGAGTCTTGGCGAGCATCTTACGAATCTGCACGGTCTGACCTCCGTATTGATTTTCTCCGACCGGCTGGTCCCGAATCCCAACCGAGCACAATGTTGGGCCCGTCCCGGGGTCGTCGCCACAGCATCGAAGCCGGTTCCCTCCAGAAGGTGAATCTGACTCGAAGTTGCGCGAATTCGCGGAAATGGCAGGATGAACCGCCGGAAGAAATGATCTCGACCGCCGATGGGTCGAACTCCAGGTCAGGGGGCGGGCGGCCGGATCGCGGTGGCCGACGCCGCCGGACGGCTGAGATCCAGACCTCCATGCTACTGCGCAGTAGTGCCCCGAAAGAGACCTCTTCGGCGCGGCGAACCTCGGCCCGCGCGGCCCCGAAAGGGCCGAGATCCTGTTGACAGCTCCGACGCCGTGTGTCCGTTCGATCACGGAGAGCTGACGAAGGCATGACGAAGCCCGGCGGCCCGGCGCCGGAGCTCACACTGCCTACGAACGGGGGCCGTCTCCTCGGTACCTTGCTCCAGTGGCGGCGGACAGATTCCACCCAGGAGTCGGCGATGGGAGCAACAACCCGGTCGAACGGACGTTCGGCCATCTGAGAACACTCGACTCGCCCCTGCCGCGCTCGGGCGGTCAGCAGCCGTTGACGCTCGAAGACCTCTACCGCCGGCACCGGATGCGGATGGTGCGCCTGGCGATCCTCCTCGTCGACGACATCTCCACGGCGGAGGACGTGGTTCAGGAGGCCTTCACCGGCCTGCATCGCAACTGGTCCGGGCTGCGCGACGCCACCGCGGCGGTGGGCTATCTGCGCACCGCCGTGGTCAACGGCAGCCGTTCGGTCCTGCGCAGGCGCAAGACCGCGCGGGAGTACACGCCGCCCCACAGCCCGAACGCCCGTTCCGCCGAGTCGCTGGCCATGCTGACGGCCGAGCATCAGACCGTCGTGCGAGCACTCGCGCAGCTCCCGCCCAGGCAGCGTGAGGTGCTCGTCCTGCGCTACTACGGGGACCTGTCCGAGGCCGAGATCGCCGAGGCGACCGGGATCTCGCGAGGAACTGTCAAGTCCACCGCCTCCCGCGCGCTGGACGCCCTCCAGTCGATCATCAGCTCGGGCCGCTGAGCCGGACACGCCGGGATCGTCCTTGCTCATCCGCCGCGAGCCGTCCAAGGTCCGCGCCGGACGGCATTCGTGCTGCGGCTCCGCAGGCTTCCAGCGTCGAGTCATCCAACACCGCGCTGGTCAGGGCGCCGGGTGAGCCCCGGCCTCCGGCATCGTCGAGACCGAAGGAGAATCCGGCGTCCCGCCGGGTCGCCGTGCGCTTCGATCCGATGACGAATCCAGATCTTTCGCGGGTTGTATAGACCAATGCGGGGTGCGTGGCGCAGGATCTCGCTCGTGGGCATCACCGTGGAAGACACCCGTCAGGTGGTCGCCGTCGACGTGGGCGGCACCGAGATCAAGGCCGCGCTCGTCTCCGTCGGCCCCGCGGACGCCGTCCCGCTCCGCCGTCGCCGCCGACACACCCCGCGAGCCGCGATCGCCGAGGGCGCCTCGGCCGAGGAACAGGCCGCCGCCGGGACGCGGACGGTCGAACTGGTCGTCGACGCGGTGCACGAGCTGATCGACGAGCTGCGTGCCGAAGCCACCGGTCCGGTCCACGCGGCGGGCGTCGCGGTGCCGGGAGTCGTCGACGAGGATCGGGGCATCGCGGTCTACTCGGCGAATCTGGGCTGGCGCGACGCGCCGCTGCGCGCTCTGCTGGCTGCCAGGACCGATCTCCCGGTCGTCCTCGGTCAGGACATCCGAGCGAGCGGCCTCGCCGAGGCCCGGCTCGGCGCCGCCCGAGGCTGCCGCGACGCCGTGGTGCTGCCGATCGGCACCGGCATCGCGGCGGCACTGCTGGTGGACGGCAGGATGCTGCGCGGCGGCGGCTTCGCGGGCGAGATCGGCCACGTCGACATCGGCCACCAGGAGCGCTGTGCCTGCGGCGCCGTCGGCTGCGTCGAGGCGGTGGCGTCCTCCGCCGCGCTGGCCCGCCGTTACGCCGCGCGCATCGGCCGACCGGTGTCGGGGGCCGCCGAGGTGGCCGCCGCGGTGCAGACGGGCGACCCGGTCGCGATCGCGGTGTGGGAGGACGCGCTGGACGGCCTGACCAGGGCGATCCTGCTGCTCGTCACGCTGCTCGCTCCGGAGGTGATCGTGCTGGGCGGCGGGCTCGCGCTGTCGGGCGATCTCCTCGTCGCCCCGCTCCGCGACAGACTCGCCGCGTTGATCTCGTTCCAGCGCGTCCCCGTGCTCCGCACCGCGGAATTCGGGGACGAGGCGGGATGCCTCGGCGCGGCACTACTGGCAGTCGGCATTCAGGAGGACCGATGACTCACGCCCACACCACCGCCCCGCGTACCGAGGTCGACCTGGTGCTCGCGGGTGGTCGCGTCGTCACCGCCGACGGAGTGCTCGTCGATGCCTGGGTCGGCATCGACGGGGGGCGGGTCTCGGCGGTCGGCGTCGGTCCGGCACCCTCCGCCGCACGCACGGAGGAGCTGGCCGGGGCCTGGGTCGTCCCCGGCTTCGTCGACATCCACTGCCACGGCGGCGGCGGCGAGTCCTTCAGCGGCGGATCGGCCGAGCGGATCGCGACGGCGGTCCGCACACACCGGGCGCGCGGCACCACCACGATGCTCGGCAGCCTCGTCTCCGCCTCGGTACCGGAGTTGACGCGCCAGGTGAGCGGCCTCGCGGAGCTGGTCGAGGACGATCTGTTCGCGGGCATCCACCTGGAGGGCCCGTTCCTGTCCGCCGCCCGCTGCGGGGCACACGCGCCGGAGCTGTTGCTGCCGCCGGACCACGACTCGGTGGCCCGGCTGCTGGCGGCGGGCCGAGGTTCGGTGCGGATGGTCACGCTGGCCCCGGAACTGGAGGGTGCCGTCCGGGCGGTCGGTCAGCTCGTCGACGGCGGCGCGATCGCCGCGATCGGGCACACCGATGCGATCGAGGAGCAGGTCCTGCCCGCCGTCGCCGCGGGCGCCACCGTCGCCACCCATCTGTTCAACGCGATGCGACCGTTGCATCACCGCGAGCCCGGCCCGATCGGGGCGCTGCTCGACGACGAGCGGATCACCGTGGAGCTGATCTGCGACCTGGTGCATCTCCATCCCACCACCGTTCGGCTGGCCGCCCGTCATGCGGGCCCGGCGCGAACGGTGCTGGTCACGGACGCGATCTCGGCGACGGGCATGGGCGACGGACGGTATGAGCTGGGCGGTCTGCGGGTGACGGTGACCGACGGCGTTCCGCTGCTGGACGGCGGCACGCTCGCAGGCAGCAGCCTGACCATGGACGTCGCGTTCCGCAACCTCGTGGAGGCCTGCGGACTGACCGTCGAGGAGGCCGTGGCCGCGACCGCCACCCGCCCCGCCGCGGTGTTGGGCATGGAGAAGGAGGTCGGGCGGATCGCGCCCGGGCTGCGTGCCGACCTGGTGATCCTGGACGAGCGGCTGCATGTCCGCGACGTCCTGCGGCGCGGCGAGGTGGTCGAGGGCTGACGCCGTCGGGCCGCGGGCAACCGGTGCGTGCGGGGCACCGACGGCGGGGCGGCTGCTGTGCGGAAAGCGGGGACCGGTCACCGCGATCCGGTGACACTGTGGTGTTCACGTACTCCGACGGGTCCGGAACCCGCTGGTCCGACGCCACCCGATCGCGCCCGTCCGGATCTCGCCGGTCCGCCGGTTCCGCGTCGGTCCGGGTGCGTCGGCCCCGGGGGTGGCCAGATCCTGGGGTGGCCAGATCCTGTGTCGGTCCGGCCGCAGGGCGGTTCGGCCGCCCCTGTCCGAGGTGCGGCGCGTCGCAGTACCGCACCGGCTCGGGACCCGCCGGCCGGCTCGCGGCGCCGGTCGGCGGTCGCATCGGCGCCGCCGGGGGTCGGCTACGGTGCCACGATGAGCACCGCCCGCGACCCGGAACAGCTGCTGTCTCAGGCACTGCGTGCCCAGGCGGTCAGCGGCGGCGCGGGCAGGCAGCCCGCCGTGGGTGTCCCGCCGCGCCGTCCGTCCGGGCCGCGACCGCTCCGCTGGACCGGCTGGGCGTTGATCCTCCTGGTCGGGCTGCTGGCGGGAACACTCGCCGGGCTGGCCTCGCTGCTGTGAACGTCGGGTGATCCGGGCGCCCGGCCGCGCGCGCTCAGCGCGTCTGCGCCTGCTCTCACCACCGACCCGCCGCCACTGGTGTCCGCCGCCGTCCCCTTGCCGCCGGCGTCCGCGGGCGGAGCGACGAGCCCGCGTGCCATGACCGGCGAGCGGGGTCGACGCCGGGGCCCGACCGGTTCCGCCGACGCCGTTCGCCGGTCATGGCACGTCAGCGTCGACACCTCGCCGTCGGCGCCCCGTCCCCGCCGTCGGCACCCTGGTGACGGCGACGCCGTGCCCCGCTGGACAGTCGGCTCGATTCGGGGTCCCTCCCGGAGCCCGTGCTTGGGGCGCGACCGCCGTCGGAACCGCAGGACGAGAGCAGCGGTCAGTCCATCGAGAACATCGAGCCGGGATTGAAGAGGTTCTCCGGGTCCAGCGCCCGTTTCACCACCCGATGGGTCCGCAATCCGACGGGTCCCAGCTCCTTCGCCAGCCAGTCCTGCTTGATCCGGCCCACGCCGTGCTCGCCGGTGATCGTGCCGCCCAGGGACAGGCCCAGGGCGAGGATCTCGTCGAAGGCGACGCGGGCCGCCTCCTCCTGCGCCGGCGAATCGGGGTCGTAGACGATCGTCGGATGCATGTTGCCGTCACCGGCGTGCCCGACGACGGCGACGGTGAGTCCGGCCCGATCGGCGATGGCCGCGCAGCCGCTGATCAGCTCGCCGATGCGGGTGCGCGGCACGCACACGTCGTCGGTGAGTCCTCGCCCGAGCAGTTCGAGGGCCGGCAGCACCGCGCGGCGGGCCGCGAGCAGCATCCGTCCCTCGGCCAGGTCGGTCGTGCTGTAGGTGAAGTCCGCTCCGAGGTCGGTGCAGACCTGTTCGAGTGTCTCGATCTCGGCGCGGCCCGCGTCGCCGCCGACGTCCGACTGGGCCAGCAACAGCGCGGCGCTGCCCGCCGCCGCGCCGAGTTCGGTGTTCAGATGTCGCTCCACCGCGTCGATCGACACGGCGTCCATGATCTCCAGCAGGGACGGCACCATGCCCTCCCGGACGATACGGCTGACCGCCGAGGCCGCCGCCTCGGTGGCGGCGAAGGTCGCGACCAGCGTCGCGGGCGCCTGCGGCAGCGGGCGGAGGGCGAGGGTGGCCCTGGTGATGACGCCGAGCGTGCCCTCGCTGCCGACGAACAGGCTCGTGAGGTCGTACCCGGCGACGCCCTTCATGGTGCGGCGGCCCGTGCGCAGCAGTTCGCCGTCGGCGAGCACCACCTCCAGGCCCAGCACGGAGTCGGTGGTGACGCCGTACTTGACGCAGCACAGGCCACCGGCATTGGTCGCGAGGTTGCCGCCGATGGTGCACCAGTCGTAGCTGGACGGGTCGGGGGGATAGAAGAGGCCGTGCTTCTCGACGGCGGTCCGCAGATCACGATTGATCACGCCGGGCTCCACGACGGCCAGCCGGTTGTCCGTGTCGATCTCCAGAATCGATCGCATCCGGGCGGTGGACAGCACGAGACAGCCGTCGATCGCGTTGGCGGCGCCCGACAGTCCGCTGCCCGCGCCGCGCGGCACGATCGGGACCCCGGCCGCGCCCGCGGCACGAACGACGCGCTGCACGTCGGGCCTGGTGGCAGGCAGCACCACGGCCAACGGCCTGCCCGCCGAGGCCAGCGGCATCATGTCGTGTCGGTAGCCCTCGACGACGTCGGGATCGGTCAGGACGGCGTCGCGTCCGAGGACGGCACGCAATTCCGCCAGTAACGCCGCGTGTCCGGTGACCTTCACACCTGTCACGGTAGACCTCCGTGCGGCCTCCGTGCGAGACCTGCTCGGCGTGCTCGCACGCCGTCACCCGCGCCGCGGTCGTCGGGCGACCCGGCGCGGGTGCTTCCTCCCCAGACGCGAGGCCCGGTCTCGCGGTGTTCCGAAGACCCTCGTCCGGCCGGTGGGCGGAGGGCCGGGACTGCGGCGCGGCCCGTCGATGATCGGCGGGCAGGGCACCGATCGACGGCGTTCGATCGACCGGCGGTGTCCGGATCCGACGGCGGTGCGATTCGGGTCAGTAGGTCGCGGAACCTCGCCAGCCGCCCGGGTCGACGTCACCGGGGATCGGTGCCGTCGGCTCGTAGGGCTTCCTGGCGAAGACGAACGTGTTCAGGTCCAGGTGACCGACCTCGCCGTCGGCGCGACGGACCACCCGCAGCCGTTCCCCCGCGTAGTAGCCGTCCAGTCCGATCCACCCGTCGTCGTCGGCGGCGGCGCGGAACCGGGAGGTGCGGCCCCGACCGCCCATCGGCGTCAGATTGAGCATTCCGTCGGGCAGCAGCCGAAGCACGTACGGCGCGGTGCCCCAGTACCACTCGCCGGTCAACGCCAGCAGTTCCGGATCCGGCTGTGTCGCCTGGGGGCGCCACTCGGCGGGCAGCCTCGGCTCCTGCTCCACGAGGATGTCGAGCAGACCGACGGCCAGGGCACCGCCGATGCCGGAGGTGGCGTTCGCCAGGAACACGACGCCGCTGTCGTCGGTGCGGTCCGCCCACACCGTCGCGAGGAAGCCCGGCATCGATCCGCCGTGTCCGACGAGCCGCCTGCCCTGGTGGCGCAGCAGTTGCAGGCCGAGTCCCTGGCCGCTCCGCCAGCCGTCGCCGTCCTCGACGACCACGGGGTCGGACATCTCGGCGAGGGTGTCCGGATGCAGGACGTCGCCCGTGTCACCGCCCAGGAAGGTCGACCAGCGCAGCATGTCCGTCACCGTCGACCAGAGCTGGCCGGCCGGACCCATCGCACCGCCGTCGTGCGCGGGCTCCGGCAGCAGCACGTCCGCCCACGGGTGCACGGCCCAGCCGCGCGCATGAGGGGCGACGGGCATCGCCGTGGTCCGGGTCAGCTCCAGCGGCACGAGAATCTCGCGATCCAGCACGGTCAGCCAGTCCTCGCCCCGGATCCGGGCCACGATCTCACCGAGTGCCGCGAAGCCGAGATTCGAGTAGTGGTGCCTGCGTCCCGCGCGGTGCGGCGTGGTCTCGGGGCTGAAGCGGTCGGCCAGCTCACTCCAGGACGTGCCTCGGGTCCGCTCCCACCACGGTCCGGGAGGCTCGGCGGTCAGGCCGCCCGCGTGTGCGAGCAGGGCCGCCACGGTGCGATCGCCGAACGTGGTTCCGGGCAGATGCCTCTCGACCGGATCGGACAGCTCCAGCAGTCCCTCATCGCGCAGCCGCAGGATCAGCACGGCGATGAAGGTCTTGGTGATCGATCCGATCCGATACTGGGTGTGCGGGGTCGGCGCCGAGTCGTTCACCCGACCTCGGGCGCCGGTCCAGACCGTGGCCCTGTCCCGCACCAGCCCGGCGACCACCGACGGCACCCGGCCGTCCCGCTGATCGACGGCCAGCCTGCGGGTCAGCGCGCGAACGGTGGACGCGGCGGGGGCCTGTTCTCGATTCAGGTCCTGCACGGGGTCGATCATGTGGTGCTCACTCTCGGTATCAGGCCACCGATCAGGGTGGCGGGGCCGAATGGTCGGCTGCCCGCGCGACACGGCCTGCCCGGTCTCCAGGCGGCCGTCGGGCCCACCAGTTCTGATCATCGCTCATGCTTCGATGATCGCTACCGTATGTCGAGAACAGGCGTGCTGACCGGGAATTCCACCGAGGGCGGCGAGAACCCGTGCGACGGCGGAAGACCGGGCGAATCGGCGGGCATCGAAAGCCGCGGCGGCCCTGAAGGCCGAGCCGTCGTCCGCGATCGACCCCCGGTCGCACAGCGCTGCGCGCTGCGGGATCGCTTGCGCTCAGTGAGCAAGCGCCTGGTGCGCAAGCGCCCGGTGAGTACGAGCCCGGTGAGTACGAGCCCGGCTGAGACGTCGACCCGCTGAGAGTGCCGACGGCGCGCCTCTCACGCCGAGCGCCGACCGCCGCGGACCGAACGGCGGCCCGGCGGCGTCGAGACGGGCTCAGCCGTCCGCCATCATCCCGGAGCGCCACGCCCAGGCGGCGATCTCCACACGGTTGCGGGCGCCGATCTTCTGCTGCACGGCCGCGAGGTGAGTCTTCACGGTGGACAGCGACATGAACAGCTCGGCGCCGATCTCGGTGTTCGTGCAGCCGCGGGCCACCTCACGCACCACGTCGACCTCGCGTTCGGTCAGTGCGTCGACGGGCTGCCGGACCGGGGACTTCGCCGGTGCGCTGAAGTGCTTGAGCAGCCGCACGGTGATCTGCGGCGACACCAGCGCGTCTCCTCGGTCGGCGGCCTTGATCGCCTCCACCAGCAGCGCGGGGCCCGCGTCCTTCAACAGGAAGCCGCTCGCCCCGCCCGCCAGCGCCGTGGCGACGTACTCGTCGAGATCGAAGGTCGTCACGATCACGACCTTCAGCGGGTCGGCGACGTCCGGACCCGCCAGTCTGCGGGTGACCTCCAGACCGTCCAGCCCCGGCATCCGGATGTCCAGCAGACAGACGTCCGGCCGCAGCTCGGTGGCCCGGCGCAGGGCCTCGACGCCGTTGGGGACGTCCGCGACCACCTCGATGTCGGGCTGTGCCTCCAGGATCATCCGGAAACCGGCCCGGACCATCTCCTGGTCGTCGGCGATCAGGACTCTGATCGTCATGTCTGCTCCGCCTCAACATCCTGCACGGGCAGCAGGACCTCCACCCGCCATCCGTGGTGAGGGCCCGGCCCCGCGCTGAACTCGCCGCCGAGCAGATCGACCCGCTCGCGCATCCCGATGAGACCGTAGCCACCCGAGCCGCCGACCGGATCCTGCACCCCGCCGTCGCCGTCGTCGGTCACCAGGATGCGCAGCCCCGTGGCCGTCCGATAGACCGCGACCAGCACCAGAGACAGATTCCTCGCGTGCTTGCCGGAGTTGGTCAGCGCCTCCTGCACGAGCCGCAGCACCGAACGCCCCACCTCCGGTGGAACGTCCCCGCCGGGCACCGCGTCGAGTCGGGCCGGGATGCCGCTGCGCTCCGCGCGGTCGACGAGGGTGCGCAGGTCGGCGTCGAGATCCATGGTCGCCTGCGAGGCGGCGGACTCGGCGTCGGGGGCGGAGCCCTCCCGCATCGTCCCCACCAGCCTGCGCATCGCCGTGAGGGCCTCGGTCCCGCTGTGCTCGATCAGCTCCAGCGCCTTGGCCACGGCCTCCGGGTTGTTCGCCGCCACGATCCGGGCGGCCTGCGACTGCACCACGATGCCGGTCACGTGGTGCGCGACCACGTCGTGCAGCTCCCGCGCCAACGCCATCCGCTCCGCCTGCTGGGCGGCGACGATCTCCCGGCTGGTGCGTTGCTCGCGCTCACGGTCGGCGCCTCGGAAGTACAGGCCCGCGATCAGTGCGGGAACCACCATCAACGCGGTGAGGAACTGCAGTGCAACCAAGGCCTGTAGGAGGTCCCCGAGCCCTGCCACGTTGCGTGCCATCTCCGGCGACAGGCTCATCTCGATGGTGATGATCAGCGCCACCACGCTGACGCGAGCCTGCCCCTTGTCCAGATAGCGCACCGCGTAGGCGAGGATCGCCATCGCCGCGCACAGCCCGGTGAAGCTGTACTGCATGGACGTCTGGCCGCCGAGGACCGCCATGAAGATCCCGGAGCCGCCCAACAACAGTGCGGCGGCCAGCGCGGCGCGGAAGGGACGCAACGGCGCGAGCACCGCGATGGTCACCAGCAGTATCGAGAGCAGCACGCCGAACTGCGCGGCCGCGCCCATGCCGATTGCCCCGAGCTGGCCGAGCTGTAGCAGCCCCAGCACCAGTATCAGCGGCCACTGCTGCCGGAGCAGCGCGCGGTATCGCGCCGGCACACGTTCCATCCAGCCTGCGGAGGACCCCCGAGTCATGCCGTGACGGTACGGCCTGCCCTCCGGCGGGGACCTCGGCCGTTCGGCTCGTGCTCGCCGACCGAACGGCCGAGGCCGCGCCGAGATCACCGACCGTTGGACCGAAGCGTTCCCCACGCGGGCGCGGGCACTCTGAGACCCGGCCCGACGAAGGCCGTGCGGACCCGCCCGGCGATCGCCGCAGGCCGGGTCCGCCGCCCGAGGAGAACCCGAGGAGAGTCGACCGTGTCACCGATGACCGCTGCCCCCAGACCCGCAGATCAGGACAGGCTCGCTCCGGAAGACCGGGCGTCGCCGCTGCTCACGGGCAACGGACTGACGAAGCGTTATGGCGAACAGCATGCCCTGTCCGGCGTCGACCTGGCCGTGGGCCGAGCCGAGGTCGTCGCGATCGTCGGGCCTTCCGGGTCCGGCAAGACCACGCTGCTTCACGTGCTGGCGGGCATCCTGCCGCCGGACGGCGGCGAGGTCCTGCTGGACGGCCAGCGGATCGACCGGCTGTCCGAGCGCAGGCGCAGCGAGCTGCGGCGCGGCGCCTTCGGCTTCGTGTTCCAGGCCGGAATGCTGGTATCGGAACTGACCTGTCTGGAAAACGTGGCGCTGCCGCTGCTGCTCGCCGGCTCGAGCCGGGCGACGGCGATGGCGACGGCCGAGAGCTGGCTGGATCGGCTCGGGCTCGCCGGGCTCCGGCAGCGCCGACCCGGCGAGGTGTCCGGCGGTCAGGCGCAGCGGGTCGCCATCGCCAGGGCGCTGGCGCACGAGCCTTCGGTGATCTTCGCGGACGAGCCGACCGGCGCGTTGGACACCCACACCGGTCAGGAGACGATCAGCGTCCTGCTCGACGCCGCGAACAGCACCGGGGCCGCCGTCGTCATCGTCACTCACGATCCCGCCGTGGCCGAGCGCGCCGGACGTCGGGTGGAGATCCGGGACGGCCTGGTCGCCGGGCGGTCCGCGGCATGAATCCGCTCGCGCTCGCGCTGCGCATCCTACGTGCCGACCGACGGAGCAGGCTCTCCGCCGTCCTCACGTCGGCGGGCGTGGCGATCGGGACCGTGCTCGTCGTCCTGCTGCTGACGCTGCCCGACGCGGCCGCGGCTCGCGGGGAGCGATTCGCCTGGCAGTACGTGGGTTCCCACGGCACGCCGGCGGAGGCGGTCGCGCTGGTCGATCGGTCCTCGGACGTCGTCGGCTCGCAGCCGATCACCCGGCTCGACGTGGCGGCCTCCGGCGATGCCTCGCCGGAGGCCGTTCCGGTCGCACCCGGCATTCCCGAGTTTCCCGCTTCCGGCGAGGTGCTGCTCTCCCCGGCGCTCGCCGACCTGGTGGCCCGGCTGCCGCCCGCGGAACTGGGCGACCGATTCCCCGGCGCCGTCATCGGGGTGCTCGGACAGGAGGCGCTGTCCTACCCGGAACAGCTGGTGGCCGTCGTCGGTCACCACGAGGCCGAGCTGAGCGCGGAGGCGAGCCCGGTCGCCGGGCTGATCGGCGACCGGTTCATGTCGGACATCTTCCTGATCACGTTGTCGATGGTGGGGCTGGCGGTGCTGGCGGTGCCGAGCCTGGTGCTGGTCGCCTCCTCCGCCCGGCTCACCGCCGCTCGCCGAGAACGCCGACTGGCGTCGATGCGGCTGGCGGGGGCCACACCCGGCCAGGTGCTGCTGCTGACGGCCGTCGAGGCGGGGATCGCCGCGGCCGCGGGCACCGTCGTCGGGCTGTCGCTGACCATCCCGGTGTCGGGCCTGATGTCTCGAATCCCGTGGCAGGGCGGCACCTGGCTGGCCGGCGACTTCGTCCCCGAGGTATCGACGCTGCTCCTCGTCGGCCTGGGCGTCCCGCTGCTGGTGATCCTCGCGGCCGTCCTCGGCCTCCGCCGGGTGGTGTCGAGTCCGCTCGGCGTGGTGATCGCCCGACGGCGCCGAGGACCGAGTGCCTGGCGGCTGGTGGTCCTGGTCTCGGTGGGCGCCCTGTTCGCGGCGGGTCTCATCGTCGCCCAGAACGGCGGCGGGATCGGGCTGCTGATCTTCTCGATGGCGGCGATCGTGCTGTCGGCCTCGGTGGTGGGCCCGTGGCTGACCTCGGTGATCGGCGTGCTCTTCACGACGGTGTGGCGTCGGCCGTCGACGCTGCTCGCGGGCAGACGACTGCGTGACGCGCCCCAGGCCGCTTATCGGTCGGCCTCGGGCGTGGTGCTCGCCGTGTTCGTCGGCGCCCTGGCCTTGACCGTGCTGCCCGGCATGTCGACAGCCGGGACGGTCGGACGTTCATTCCAGGCCGACGTCCTGTATGGCGACGTGCCCACCTCCGAGGCCGAGGCGATCGCCGAGCGAATCCGCGTCGGCCTCACCGAGAACGAGGTCGCGGGCGCGGTGGCCACCGCAGGCCGGGCGCGGTTGATCACGGGTGACGGGCGGCACGAGTACCCCGCGCTGGTGTTGGACTGCCCGAGGGCGGTGGAGCTGACCCGGCTCCCGATCGGCCGCTGCTCCGAGGAGCCGGGGGTATGGGTGGGCAGTGAGCTGTTCCTGCCCGACACCGGTCTGCGTCTCCGGGACGTCCGGAGCCCCCGGCCGGCAGGCCCCAGCGGCCCTGACACGGGCTCGAACGGCGCCATGACGAGTCCCGGCGGGTCGGCGGACGCTGCGTCGGCGCCGGGAGTGCCGCTGGCCGACGGAGGGCCGGTCACCGTGCACACCATGGCGGGATCGACGGCGGAACTGGCCGGATCGGTGCTCGTCGAACCCGCGCTCGTCCCGGACCGCGACTCCATCGCCGAGTCGTCGATCCTGGTCAGCGCGCCGGCCGACCAGACCGAGGTGGTGCGCACCGTGCTCAGCCGGGCGGCCCCTGGAGTGGCGGTGAACAGCCTCGCTCTGACCGCGATCGAGAACGGCGTCCTGCTGGACGACCTGCGCCGCGTGACGATCCTCGGCCTGAGCATCGCGGCGCTGCTGGCCTGCGCCAGCACCATCGTCACTTCGGCGGGCTCGGTGCTGGATCGGCGTCAAACCCTGGGCGCGCTGACGGCCGCCGGGGCCTCGGTGTCGGTGCTGGCACGGGCCCTGCGGACCGAGGCAGCGCTGCCCGCGCTGGCGGCATCCCTCGGAGCAGCGGTGGTGGGCTTCGGCGTGGGTGCCGGGGTTCTGTGGCTGCTGGGCCTGGAGATCGAGGTCCACCCCTCGTTGGCCGTCCCGGTCGCCGTGGCCGTCGCCGTGTCCGTGTCGGCGGCGTGGGCGGCCGGGCGAGTGCTGCGCAACGTGAGCGGCGAGCCGTTCGCCACGGAATGACGCCGGTGGCGGCGGCGCACGGCGTGCCCTGTCGGCCGCGCCGGGTGCGGCGGGCTCCGGCCGGGTTGGGTGCTCGGCCGTGCCTGCCGCCTCGGCCGTGCCTGCCTCGGCCGCGTCCGCGAACACGGCCGCAGGCGTGCGTGGCCGCGTCCGCTGCCTCCCCGGTGGTCATGGCGTCGCACAGCCCGCGACGGACATACGGCACACGGGAATCGGCCGGATCGCGCCCGTGCCCGCCGGTCCGGCTGGATTCCCCGGTCCAGGCGAACCCGCAGACCCGCCCGGACTTGACGGGCCGGTCTCGCCCGCGGGTCTGCCGGTGCTCGGCGGTCGCCGACGCGCTGATCACCGTCGGCCTCGATGCGGGCCGTCGGCGACGCCGGCCGATCGGTCGGCCATGAACCAGCCGAACGGCTCGCCGATCTCGGCCGTCCGACCGATCCGGACAGATCGCCTCGGAGACCAGACTGGAGACACGACGACAGCCCGACGAACTCGAGGAGCCGAAGATGATGAGCATCGTGTTGACCTGGACCGCAGGCGTGCTGGCCATGACCATGCTGCTGCTGATGGCGTTGAGCACCCTGCTGCCCGACCTGGCCGAACGCCGTGACGCGAGCCCGCGCGCCACGAAGCGCGCCGCCGAGGCCGCACAGGACGCACCGAGCCGCACCGCCCGCCGGGCGAGCCTCTTCGAGCCCCGCCTCGCCGCCGTCCGTCACCAGTGAGGCTCGGCGGTGGCACGGAGGTCGCCGAGGCCGAGAAGCCTCCGGCGGGCTCTGGCCGGGAACGGGGCGGACGGCCGTCGGCACGGTATCGGCCGAACCATGAACCACCCTGCCCCGCCGCGCCGGCACCGCGGTCGTGCGCCCCGGCGGCACCGCCACGCCCGTCACGACGCCGTCCGCTCCGCCGGGCCGAACCGGCCCGAGTGACCGCGACGGCCCGTATGACCGCGCCAGCCCCGTCAGCCGCCCGGGACATAGCAGGCATGGCCTCCACCCGGCCGGTGCCAGGCCCGCAGCCAGGCCATCCGCTGCGCGGCCGCCGCGTCCTGATCGAACAGCGGGATGCCCGCGGCTCCGAAGGAGTGCAGTACGGCCCGATCCAGCTCGGCGCAGGCCCGTTCGTACCAGGCCGTCCGCTCGGTCGTGGTGTCCAGTCCCATTCGCCGAGCCACCGGCAGGGCCATGGCGTAGGCGTCGTCGGCGCCGAGATCGCGACTGCCGACCGTTCCGCCGATGAACCAGGTGTTGAACGGCGCGGCGGGATACTCGATGCCGCCGATGCACAGCCGCATGTCGCCCACGACCGGGACCGCGTACCAACGCAGTCCGAGTTCCACGAACCACGGCAGCTCCGGATGCTCTAACGGGATCTCCGCCACGACGTCTCGCGGCAGCGAGAACAGCCGAGGCCCCTCCCGCTCGGTCGCCACCACCAGGGGAAGCTGATCGAACCGCGACCGGCCGACCGGCGGTTGCCAGCCGCGTTCACGGACGGCGGCGGTGAAGCCGACCTGCCGTGGATCGCCGAGCACCCTGCCGTCGCCGTCGACGTATCCCGCGTATGCGACGAGCTGGTGATTCCAGATCCTGGGTCCGCGTCCGGCAGGCGAGTCCGGCGCGAAGATCGTGACCATCGGAGTGACTCCGGTCTGGTTGACGACGAGCCGCAGGTGCTCGAAGCACTGCGCCGCCACCGCCGAGGCCGTGTGCACCTCGCGCAGATCACGCACCTTCGCCGCCCACCAGGGCACGCCGCTGCCGCACCAGCCGCTGTCCCGCAGAGCGATCCTGGCCCCGTAGGCCAGTTCGGCGGGGAGATGCCGATAGGTGCCGGTCGCCTCGATCTCGGCGCGCACGCTCGCCAGCCGGTCCGCCGCGGAACCCGCCCTCGGGTGTGCCTCATGGAAGGCACGGACGAACTCCTCGGCGGCGACGTGATCGGTCGCCCGCGCCGCGCCGTGCTGCCTCTGCTCGATCGAGATGGGATCACCCCGCTACTTCACCGGTCGTCACGGATCGAGAAGGTCGCCTCCGAGGGCGTCGCGCCGGTCGTCGACCGCCGACCGCTTCGGGCGGAGGCCTGCACGCGAGTCGGATGCACCCGTCGGCCGCCCGACCTCGATGCTCCGTGATCGGAGCTCGGCCGGTCTCGACGCGGTCGCGCGGCCGTGCCCGGCCAATCTACTGTCCCCGCGGCGCGATCAGTCGCGACGCTCGAAGATCAGGTCTCGGGAGATCCGCCCCTCCACCCTCGCGCGCTGTTCGAACTTCGTGACCGGTCGCCAGTCCGGTCTCGGCGCCCAGCCACCGGGCTCGTCGGCATACCGATTGCGCAGGCTGGGCTCCGCCGAGCACACCTCGGCCATCTGGTCGGCGTAGTCGGCCCAGTCCGTGGCCAGATGCAGGGTCGCGCCGGGGGCCAGCCGAGAGGCGAGCAGCGCCACGAACGCGGGCTGGACGAGCCGCCGCTTGTGGTGACGCTTCTTGGGCCAGGGATCGGGGAAGAAGATCCGGGCGCCCGCGAGCGAGGCGGCGGGCAGGCGATCGCTCAGCAGCTCGACGGCGTCGCCGCGCACCGCACGCAGGTTGGTCGCGCCGAGTTCGACGCCCCGCATCAGCAACTGAGCCAGACCCGGCTTGTAGACCTCGACCGCCAGGTAGTTCACCTCGGGCTCCGCTGCGGCCAGGCGTGCGGTGGTCTCGCCCATTCCGGAGCCGATCTCCAGCATCAGCGGGGCCTGCCTGCCGAACCAGTCCTCGACGCCCGACTCGCCCGCGTCCAGTGCCGCGAGGTCGCGTCCCAGGGTGCCCCAGTGCTGTCGCCAGGCACGTTCCTGGCCCGCGGTCAGCCGATCGCCTCGACGCACATAGCTGACCACCGTGCGGTGGTGCGCCTGCTGATCAGTGGATGACATGACTGGTCACACTCCTCTCCCGAGGAGGAGACTGTGCCATCCGACCCGGGCATGCCGTGCACCCGCCCGAACCACGGGGCGTGTCGCGTCCCGTCGACAGTGCCGTCCCGGTGACCGTGTGGGGACGGCGGCGTCGCGAGCGGCCGTCAGCTTCCCGGTCGGGTCGTCGACTCCCAGAAGGCCCGCACCTCGTCCGCCGAGCGCGGGTCGCCCTCCGCGTGAGTGGCCTCGCCGCAGCGGGTGCCCCCGTCGGCCGGCCGGTAGAGCAGGTGCTCGCTGCCGTCCGTCGGGACTCGCTGCGACACCCAGTCGCCGGACATCCCCGCACCGGACCACTCGCCGGCCTCCCCCGAGGTACCCAGCAGGGGGCTGAACAGGAGATCGCAGGCCGAGCCGTCGTAGAAGTAGGCCTCGAAGTCGCCGTCGGCCGTCGCGTAGTCGCAGCGTACGGCGACGTCGACCATGAAGGAGTACGTCCGGCCGTCGCTGACGTCGGTGCAGGCGTCCGCCCGCTCCACCGCGACGCCTGCGAACTCGCGCAGCTCGTCGGCGTCGCCGAACGCCGCGGCGGCCGGATCGCCGCCTGGCGTAGGCGTCGAGTCGGGGGCCGAGGGGTCCCCGGACGGCTGCCCGGTGGAAGCCCCCGCCTGCCGGTCGCCGGTGCCGTTCGTCGGCTCGCCGCCCGTAGCCCGACCGTCCGGGCTGTTCCACCACCACAGGCCGACGGCGGCCGAGGTGACCACGGCGACGGCGGCGAGCGTGACCAGGACGGTCCGCGGCGTCGTCGGCGCGGACCGATCGCCCTTCGGCGCGGACATGACGTGGGTGGGTCCGTCCGGAACCCTCGGGACCGCGGCTCCGCCCGGGAACGGTCCCGGAGGCGCCGGTGACGACGGGGGACGCGACGGCGCGCCGAATCCGCCGGTGGGCGGCCGCTCACCGACCCGGTCGTACTGGCCCGGCGGCGAGACGGCGGCGGACCCGGTGAGGACCGCGGCAGGCAAGGCCGCCCCTGCCGGAGCGGGCCCGTGACCGCCCACCGGCCGCGCGCCTGCGGGCGTCCGTTCCCTGGGGTCGGTGAAGTCGCGGGCGGGCGGCGCGGCCAGGGCACCGACGACCACGCTGCTCTCCGGAGACTCCACCACCATCGGGATCAGCCCGAGACGCTCGGAGATCAGCTGCGCCACCGAGGGCATCCGGGACGCGCCGCCGACCAGATAGACGCCCGCGAGCCGGTCCGGCGGCAGGGCGGCGCCGCGGATCGTGCTGGCGAGCATCGCGACGGCCCGTTCGAGCTGCGGCCGGACCAGCGCTGTCAGCTCCTCGCGGGTCACATGCGCGTCCGGGAGCGGGGCGGGCAGCGGGATGTCGGTCTGCGCGTAGCGCGACAGGGCCTCCTTGCCCTCGCGCACGTCGTCGATCATGGCGCGTGCCGCTCGACGGCTCGCCGCCGTCGTCGGGCGCAGCAGCTCCGGCCACTCGGGCCGGTCGTGGCCCACCGAGCGCCGCACGTGGTCCAGGAGCAGGTGGTCGATGTCGGTTCCACCGACGTCGGGCAGCCCGGCCTCGGCGAGGATCTGCCAGCCGCCCTCGTCGGTGTGCAGCACTAACGCGGCGTCGGTGGTGCCGCCGCCCATGTCGAAGACGGCCAGTGCCCGGCCCGGTGCCGGCCGGTGCCGTACGTCCGGCAGGCCTGCGAAGTGCGCTGCCGCCGCCGTGGGCTCGGCGATCAGTCGCACCGAGTCCGTCCACCCCGCCGCCCGCGCGGCGGAACGCAGGGTGTTGCACCGGATGCGATGCCAGTCCGCCGGGTGCGTGAGCAGGACGAGGTCGGGGCTCGCGCCCAGTTGCCGACGCGCCTCCTCGGCCACCCGGCGCAGCACGGCGGCGATCAGCTCGACGACGGGGACGACCGTGTCCCCGAGCAGCACCTCCACGTCGTCGATCCGGCGCTTCGGGTTCGGCTCGTATCTGCTGGGGTCGAGTCGCGCCTGCCGTTCGGCGTCGCGACCGACGATCAGAGTTCCGTCGGGGGACAGCCAGACGGCGGAGGACAGCGATTGTCTGCCGTCGACGCCGAGCAGCCGGACCGGGGCGTCGGGACCGCCGCGCACGGCGGCGACGGTGTTCGAGGTGCCGAAGTCGACGGCGAGCTCTCGCACCCGATCTGCCTCCCTGGACTCCGCCGCGGCTCACGCCGGGCTCGTCCGGTGGGACGTGGCAGGGCTTTCGTTCGGCTCCGCCCGCCGGACGCGATGTCCGAGACTGCCTGAGGACTCATCCGCGCGTCCAGCCGGGACGGTCGTTCGGCCGGTGACCGAAGAGCGCCTCAGAGGCGTGAACGGGGACGACCTTGTCGAGTCGGGGACGGGTGCGGCAAGATCACGACGCGGAGGCGGCGCATGCGCTCGCCCCCCGACGCATTCGACGCCTCCGCCTCGACAGACGGGCGAGGCAGCGAGATCTGCCGCACCCGCCTGTCGAGACCACCGTCGTACGCGCCCCCGGCCATGGCTCAGGCCACCCGCCAGCTTCCGATCTCGGTGAGTCGGTCGCGCAGCTCGTCCACTCCGGTCAGGGGGACCGGCGGGACCGGGGTCATGCCCTGTGCGGGCAGCACGAGGACGAACCCGCGGTGGTTCTCACTCAGGATGATCGTGGTCGGGAGCTGAGCGCGGCCGTCATCGGACGGCGTGTACTCCCAATAGCAGCTGCGGCCGTTGCCTGCCCAGGGCACGAAGACCCAGCCGGGGCGCTCGGCCAGCACGGCGTGCAGGGCGTCTTCGACCGCATAGCCTGCCGATCTGGACGCCAGGAGGCCGTGGTGCACGGCGCGCAGCCACCATGGCGCGGGCGGGTCGGCGCCTGCGGCCAGCGCCTGTCGGTAGAGGTCGAGGACGTCCTGTTCCGCGCCGAAGTGCACCCATGAGCTGCGGGCGTCCGCGGGGGAGTCGGCGACGCTGGGTCCGCTGCCCTCCAAGGCGAGGGACCATTCGAGCTCGGGAAGCGGTTGCAACCAGGACAGGGCGTCCGCGGTCGGTCTGGCCTGGGGGAGTGTCAGGCGGGTCGATCCGTCGGCGGAGGGAAGCGGGATTCGGTCGGCCAGTCCGGTGCTCGACGCGATGCCGGCGGCCGCGGCACGTTCTGCGGGGTTGAGGTCCGGCCGGTCGGATTCGCTCGGCTCAGGCCTGCTACGGAGTGCTGGCATCCATGCCTCCTAGGGGTAGGTAGGACTATCAGCATCACCAACGTTAACGTCCGAGCCGGGACCCCTCTTTCCAATTAACAGTATTATTATAGAGTTGTGTTGGAGATCACGACTTTGGCTACTCACCGTGATCTTGTCGCCTGAACGTGGAGTGAAAAAATCCGGGCAGGCTCGCTGTGAGCCTGCCCGGACCTCCCCCATGCTCCGGCCGGACATGTCCCCGAAACATTCGCCGACCGGTCGTCATCGCACGGCGGCGACCTCAGGCATCGCGCCGCTTCGTCACGATCACCGCCGCCGCCAGCAGGACGGCCGCCACGCCCGCGAACCAGGCGAGAGCGCCCCAGGGCCCGAAGGGCATGTCGCCGTTGCTCAGCACCCCGGCCGCGTTGACGCTCACCGCCGCGTCGTCCAGCTCGCCGAACAGAAAGTGGTTGGCCGCGTAGAACGGCAGCCACGGCTCCACGGCGGGCCCGACCCTCGGGATCAACGGGATCAGAGACTCCAACGCGAGCGGCCACATCAGCACCGCGGTCGTGGCGGCGGCCGGCTGCCGGACGAGCGTGGCCACGGCGAGGGCGAAGACACCCGCGAGCGCGTAGACCAGTCCCGTGCCCGCGATGGTGCGCCACTGCCCTGGCTCGGTGACGGCGAGCTGCGCCTCCGGCGAGAGCAGCACCGCGAGCCCCCACGAGCCGAAGGCCGTGACGAGGCCGGCGGCTCCGGTCAGCGCGGCGATCACGACGCTCTTGGCCAGCAGGACCGCGCCTCGGTCGGGCGCCGCCTGGAAGGTCGCCCGAATCGTGCCGAAGCGGTACTCGGTGGTGATGCTGAGGGCGGCCGTCGCCATGACGAGGATCAGGCCGAACTGGCTCGTCGTCTGCGTGAGCCCGATCGACAGCATCTCGGGCTCGGCGAAGTTCGCGATCAGACCCGCCAGGGCCACCGACACCACGATCGCGGTGGCCAGACACCACCAGGGCGAGCGGATGGAGAGGAGCTTGATGCGCTCGACGGCAAGCAGGGTCATCGGTTCGCCTCCTGTCGTGCGGCGGAGCCGGTGCCCGCGCCGATGAGTTCGGGCCTGCGTTCGCCCTGAGCCTGGAATTCGACCGACTCGTTGGTCAGGGCGAGGAACGCCTCCTCCAGCGATGCGCGCTGCGAGGTGAGCTCGTGCAGCACCACGCCGGCCGCCGCGGCGATCTCGCCGATCCGCGCGCTGCTGCCGCTCACGATCAGCTCGTCGGCGGCGGAGCTGGACACGGCCGTCTTGATCCGTTCGCCGCGCAGCGCGGATCGCAGTCGCTCGCGCTGCGGAGTACGCACCAGGACGGTCGCGTCGCTCGCCTGATCGACGAACTCGGCGGTGCTGCACTGGGCGATCAGCCTGCCGCGGCCGATCACCACCAGCTCCTTCGCGGTCAGCGCCATCTCGGAGAGCAGATGACTGGAGACCAGCACCGTGCGTCCCTCGCCCGCCATCCGCTGCATGAGCTGCCTGATCCAGAGAATGCCCTCGGGGTCGAGCCCGTTGACCGGCTCGTCGAAGAGCAGGATCTCCGGGTCGCCGAGCAACGCGGCCGCGATGCCGAGGCGCTGGGCCATCCCGAGCGAGAAGCCGCCCGCCCGCCGCCGGGCGACGGCGCTGAGTCCCACGAGCTCCAACACCTCGTCCACCCGCCTGGCGGGAAGCCGGTTGGACTTGGCGAGCCACCGCAGATGCGCCCGGGCCGAGCGGTTCGGGTGGACCCACTTCGCGTCGAGCATCGCCCCCACCTTGGTCAGGGGCCGCTTCAGTTCGCGGTAGTGCCTGCCGTCGATGCGGACGTCGCCCTCGGTCGGCCGGTCCAGGCCCAGGATCATCCGCATCGTCGTGGACTTGCCGGAGCCGTTGGGACCGAGGAAGCCCGTCACCGTGCCGGGACGAATGCTGAAGCTGAGGTCGTCCACCGCAAGGGTCTTGTCGTATCGCTTGGTCAAACCGCTCGCTTCGATCATCGTCCCCTCCAGGTCTCTTGGACATCAGAAGACTAGCAAAGTGATATCACTTATTGCTAGCATGGGTCTCTGACATGCGGTTTCCGAGAGCGGAGTGCTGTATGAGTGCGGAAAATCCGATCGAGTCGCGTGGCACGTGCGGCCGGATCGAGGCTGGGCGAGGCGCCTCGCGAGACCACTGTCGAGCCGGGCGCACAGGATCCGCCGCGGTCACCGAGCCGGCGGCCCGTCGGGTGGCACCGTGTTCCCGCGACGCGGCGAGCCGCGACGGCGGACATCGTCCGGAGTGGACGTCCGGACACGGTGGGTCGATCGAGCGGCGGCGGCCCGCGACGGCCGCCGCGGGACTCGTGAGCGGGCGCGGGGCGCGGATCGGCGCCGGACGCGGTACCGCGAACAGCAGGCGCCCGTTCCCCGGCGCGCGACGTCCGCTAGGTGGCCCGCGCCCGGTAGGCGCGCTGCCTGCACGCGGCCGAACAGTAGGCCCTCGGGCGACCGGTGGCGCCGCTGACGACGGGAGCGTCGCAGGACGGGCAGCGCCTGTCGTTCCGATCGTCGACGGGAGCGGAGTCGATGAGCGCCTGGATGCCGTCGCAGATGCGCTCCATACCGAAGACCAGGCCGTCCTGAGGAGGCGGGAAGTCCTTCTCGGTGAGCAGTCGCCCGAGCGCGACGTGCCGCCCGCTCACCGCATGTCGCCGGATCTCGGGATGGCGCTCGGCCCACCACTGCTCGGCGTCCAGGCCGGACTCGGTCCGCGTCCGCAGCTCCTCGATCGAGTCGCTCGCCGCCCCGCGCACGAAATGGTTGATCAGCTGAAGGGTCGAGGTCCGCTGCGAGCCGTTGAGTCCGCTGCCGTCGAGTGCCGCGAGGGCCGCGTCGAACGAGGCGATCACGCGCGGGCCGAGCATCGGCCTGGTCTCCGGTACCCGGAGCAGCCAGGGATGACGGTGATAGGTACGCCAGTCGGCGCGCGCCAGCTCCCAGACCCGCTCCCGCCAATGGGTTCCGGCGAAGGTAGGAGCGTCGGCGTACGCGGCGTCGACCATGCGGCCGACCAGTTCGGCCTTGGTGTGGACGTAGCGGTACAGCGACATGGTCGTCACGCCGAGCCGGTCGGCGATCTCGCGCATGGTGAGAGCGTCGAGCCCCTCGGCATCGGCGAGGGCGACGGCGGTGGCGACGATCCGGTCCGTGGTGAGGCGCCGACCCGGCCTCCCGTGCTGACGTCCTTCGCCCGGCTCCGGCTCGGTCGCCGCCGATGCGCCGGGGTCGTCTCCGTCAGGACTCGTCACCGCGTCTACTCCGGATCTAGGTATGCTACGTACACTTTTCAGCTTCGGGGCGTGGTGGACCCCGACTGGGCAAGTGCTTGTTCTACTTGCAAGAATCGACCGTCTTCCCTCGCTTCTGCTGTGGACCGGCGACGCTCCATTCCTGGTTACGTAACAGGAAGGATAGTTACGTAACGGCGGCTGGTCAAGCGAGCCGAGACGAGGGAACCTGCCGGAAGGACTCGTCATGACGTCTTCCCCTCCCGACACCCGGCACGGCGCGGATCAGCCGACCCCCGTGCCGCCGCGCTATCTGGCACCCGACCTCGCGCGCGGATTCATGCTGCTGCTCATCGCCATGGCCTACGCGCCGTTCTACGTGTCCGCCGCGGAGTACGGGCTCAACTACCACCCCGACGACGGCAGCACGGCCGACGCGGTCACCAACCTCCTGCGCATCGTTCTGCTCGACAACCGCTCCTACACGATGTTCGCGGCCCTGTTCGGCTATGGCCTGGCCACCGTGGTGGCGCGCAGGCAGGCGGCGGGAGCCGCCCCCGTCGAGACACGCCGGGTGCTGCGACGGCGAGGGCTCTTCCTGCTGCTGTTCGGCTTCGTGCACGGGACGCTCGTCTTCCCCGGCGAGATCCTGGGTGCCTACGGGATCGCGACGCTGCTCGTGGCCTCGCTGCTGTTCCGGCCGGACCGCGCGCTGCTCCGGGTCGTCGGCATGCTGATCCCGGTCTTTCTGCTCGTGGTGCCGGTGTTGACGCTGATCGCCTCCAGTGCGATGTACGCCGAGGGCGCCACCGTGGTGCCGGGGTACTCGCCGCCCGAACTGCTGGAACGACTCGTCACCTACCCCGTGACGCCCGTGTACAACCTGCTGACCTACCCCGTCGTCCTCACCATGCTGCTCGGGGTGTGGGCGGGCCGGCGCGCCGTGCTGGCCGATCCGGCCGCGCATCGCGGACTGCTGCGGCGGACCGCGGTGATCGGCATCGCGGTGTCCGTGGCCGGTGCGCTGCCCGCCGGCCTGGTGGCCGCAGGCCTGTGGCAGAGCAGCACGACGCTCGACGGCGTGCTGATGACGGTGCAGATCCTCACCGGCGTGGCGGGCGGACTCGGCTACGCGGCGGTGTTCGGGCTCATCAGCGCCCGAGCGGGCGATCGACCCGGTCCGATCGCCCGCGCGCTCGCCGCGGCGGGGTCCCGATCGCTGAGCTGCTACCTGTTCAACTCGGTGCTGCTGGCGCTGCTGCTCTCCCCGTCGCTGCTGGGGCTCGGCGACTCGATGAACAGCACCGGGGCGCTGTTCGCCGCCGCGGGCGTCTGGGCCGTCGGAGTGACGCTCGCCGTGCTGCTGGGCCGGTCGGGGCGTGGCGGGCCGGCCGACGTCCTCCTCCGACGGCTGGTCAACGGCCCCGCACGCGGTCGCTGACGCCCGCCGAGGCACGTGACCCGGCTGCCGCGGCTCGGATGCGCGGCCCCGCGGCCGGGTGCGGCGCGACGGCCGGGTCTCCCGCGGCGACGGCCGCGTCGTGTTCGATGCCGGAGGGCGACGACGTTCGGTCGGCGATCAGGGCGAACGTCTGATCCAGGGAAGCGCGTCGGAGCGACAGCTCGTGCACCACCACCGACAGCGCGGCGGCCAGTTCGCCGATCTCCTGGCTCGTCGACCCGGTGATCAGCAGCGCCGGATGCTCGCCGTCGATCTCCTCGGCGACGGCGAGCCCTCTGCGCCGCAGCTCGCGGGCGAAAAGCATCCACTGTGGACTGCGGACGCGGATGGTCGCCGCGCCCGCGGTGTCGAGGAACTCCTCGGTGGGGCAGCTGGTGATCAGGCGTCCCCTGCCGATGACCACGAGTTCGTCGGCGACGTCGGACGTGGTGGACAGCCGGTGTCCCGAGACCAGCACGGTGCGGCCCTCGGAGGCGAGCCGCCGCAGCAGGGTGCGCAGCCAGCCGACGCCATCGGGATCGAGGCCGACGCTCGGCTCGTCGAGCACGAGGATCTCCGGATCCCCGAGCAGCGCGCCGGCCAGACCGAGTCGGCGGGTGTCCCGAGGCGAGAGCCGGCCGGAGCCGTGTGCCCGAAGGTCACCGAGTTCGACCAGATCGAGCACCTCGTCGATGCGCCGGGCAGGCAGCCCGTTACGCCTGGCGAGTCTGCCGAGCCGCGCCCGGGCCGCGTTCCTGGAGCGGATTCGGCTCGTGTCGAGCAGGCCGCCGATCTTGCGCAGCGGCCGGTCCAGTTCCCGATAGGGCCTGCCGTCGACGAGTGCCTGCCCCGCCGTGGGCCGCTCCCGGCCGAGGAACATCCGCATGATGGTCGACTTGCCCGCGCCGCGCGGCCCCAGCAGAGCGGTGACCCGTCCGGCCCGTACCCGGAAAGACACGTCGTCGACCGCGAGGACGCGGCCATGGCGCCGAGTGAGACCGACGGCCTCGATCACCGTCGCTCCTCGTCCGAAGACGACCTGCGGAAGAAGGCCGCGGCGTGCACAGCCTGGGGCGCAAGGGATCGGCTCACCTGTCCACCGTCTCCCATCGGGCGACGCCGGTGATCGGTGATGCCCCTGAACCCGCCCCCGATACGTCCCTCCAGCCATCCGGGGCCGCCTACGGGTCATCCCCGGGCCGCAGATCGAACGGCGCGGGGGTCGAACGGCGCGGGCAAGGCACCCACCGGATGCCGCCGGACGCCGCATGGACCGGCGTGTCCGGCGCGGGCACGCGGCAGGCCCCTTCCGTGTCGGAGGCCGCGGCAGGCGCCGTGTCCGGCGACGGGCCGAGCAGCCCGACGGGCACGGAAGATCCTGATCAGTCCAGCGTGAAGGGGTCGTAGCGGATGCGCTCCAACGGCGTGCCCGCCACCAGCATCCGGGAGACCGTCGCCCGGATCATCGACGGCGAGCCGCAGACCAGGACCTCCCGCTCGGTCCAGGCGCCGTACCGAGTGACCACGTCCGCCAGGGTGCCCTGCTCCATGCCCGAGCGCAGGGGTCCGGACTCCACGACCGGGACGACGGTCAACCACGGGTTGGTGACGCTCAGCCTGTGCAGGTTGTCCAGATCGTAGAGGTCGTCCATGCTCCGCCCGCCGATGAACAGGTGCACTCGCGGGTTCTCGCCGAACCGGGCCAGTTCGTCGATGACGGCACGCATCGGAGCGAGGCCGGTGCCGCCCGCCACCATCAGGACGTCCCGTCCCTGCTCGCGATCCACCGACATCCGACCCATGGGCGGGCCGATGCGCCAGTGGTCGCCGTACTGCGTGTGACCGACGATCGAGCGGCTGACCCAGCCGCCGTCGACCGCCCGGACGTGGAACTCGATGGAGCCGTCGGGGCTCGGCGCGTTCGCGGGGGTCATGTACCGCCACAGCCGAGGACGTTGCGGCACCTCGACGCTGACGTACTGTCCGGCGCGGTAGGGCACCGGATGCTGCGGCTGCACACGCACCAGGGCGAGATCCCAGCTCAGCCGCTGGTGATCGACCACCTGGGCGTTCCACCAGGCCGGGTTCTCGTCCGCGTCGGCCGCCTGCTGCATGGTCGTGGCCATGATCGTGTAGGCCTCGGCCCAGGCCAGTTCCGTCTTGGCGTCCCAGGAGTCGCCTGCGAACTTCTTGATCGCGGAGAGCAGCGCGGTGCCGACGGCCTCGTAGTGCGAGACCACCACGCCGAACTTGCGGTGGTCGCGGCCGAGCTGACGCAGGAAGGGCAGCAGGTCGTCGGGTCTGTCGACCATCTGGACGAAGTGCACCAGCGCTCGAAGCAGCCTGCTTCGCTGCACCTCCATGTTGACCGGGAACAGCTCCCTGGTCTGCGGGGCGAGACTGAAGAGCATCCCGTAGAAGAATCTGGCGACCTCGTCGGCCTGCGGCTCGATGCGCGCGTAGCTGTCTCGGATCAGGCGCACGGTGGCACTGATGCCCGATGACGACGTGCGTCGTGAGGGAGGCTCAGGGCTAAGCACGGCGTTGGCTGTCATGGTCCGGGTGCAGTCTTCTCCAGTAAGTTCGCCGCGCCCGGTCAGACGCGCCGTTCCTCTTCACAGTCCCTGCCGAGAAGGACACTAACTCCTCATTGGACGGAATGGTTCCTTGATGCCACCTCTGGGCGGATCTCGGTGACTCACCGTTGATGATGCCTGTGGCAGGAGGATGAAGGTAGAGGGCCAGGCGTGGAACTTGGACGTGGGGCATGACACGGTGGAGAACGTGATCCAGCAGACCCTGGTACCGAGCGGCACCGCGGCGGCCGAACTTCTCGAACTCGAGCTCGCCGATCCCGTCTCCAGCACGGGCCCCCGGCGTGTCGAGCCCTTCGGGCCGCCGCCCGCCGGATTCCGTCCGGCGCAGGCCCCGGCGTACACGCCCGCCAGGCCGCCCGCCCCACCGCAGGGCCCTCCGCCACAGGTCGCACCGCCCCAGGTCGCACCGCCGCAGCCGCCGCCCGCCCAGGCCACGCCCGTCCCGACCCCGCACCTGGTGCCGGGTTCGGCGGGCGAACGCAGACTCCAGGCAGCCGTCGGCAGCGAGCAGCGCGCGCAGCGCTTCTACCGCGACCAGGTGCTGGACCGACTCAACGAGATGATGATCGAGTTCATCGGCCGGATGGACATGGCCTTCGTCGCCTCGGCCGACTCCGGCGGCGAGTGCGACGCCTCGCTGCGGGCAGGCCCCGCCGGCTTCATCCGGGTGCTCGACCCGTACACGCTGGCCTACCCCGAGTACCGAGGCAACGGGGTGATGGCCAGTCTCGGCAACATCAGCGAGAACCCTCACGTCGGCATCCTCATGGTCGATTTCGTCCAGGACCTCATCGGGCTGCACGTCAACGGTAAGGCCAAGGTCGTGGAGGACGCCGATCTGCGTGCCGAGCACTCGGGCCTGCCGACCGACTTCGACCGTGGCCGGACCCCGGAACGATGGGTCGTGGTGGCCGTCGAGGAGGCCTACATCCACTGTCGCAAGCACATCCCTCGATTGATGCCGATCGCCAGGGACCGACCTTGGGGCACGGACGACACCCGACGCAAGGGTGGGGACTACTTCGCCGCCAAGGGCATGCCCCGGCCGTGGAACCCGGTCGAAGAGCCGCCCGCGCTCTCCGGCGGGCTGCCCCTGCCCGGCGGCGACGCGCCGTCGGAGGGCGGTCGGTGATCGGGACCGACAGTGCGACACTGGAGGCTGCCGGCGGGTGATGAGAGTTTCGGGTGGGAGCCTCGGTGGGAGCGGAGTCGGGGAATGACTCGATCGCGGTGATCGACGCCTCGGAGGGCGCGGAGCACCCTCGGCGGCGAGTGGCCGCCGAGGCGGTGGAACGCGAGCTGTCGATGCTGTTCCGTCGGGCCAGGCGGATCTCGCTGAGCCTGGCCGCCGAGATCGACCCCGCGCTGGAGCCCGCCGCCTACGGGACGCTCGCGCTGATCGCCGACGCCGGGCCGCTGCGCGGCACCGAACTGGTGGAGCTTCTCGGGCTGGACAAGTCCACGGTGAGCAGACAGATCGCCCAGCTCGTCGAACTGGAGCTCGTGGCTCGGGTCGCCGACCCCACGGACGGCCGGGCGCGACTCGTGCGGATCACCGAGGTCGGCGCGGATCGACTACGCGGCTTGCGGGAACGCCGACGGCAACGACTGCACGAGCACTTCAGCACCTGGTCGACGCAGGATCTCGGTGAGCTGGCCCGGCTCCTGCCTCGGCTCAACGAGATGCTCTGAGAGCGACCGCCCGGCTACGAACGGATGCCGACCGGGGGCCGGGACTCCGGCCGGTGGTCGATCGGCGAGGCGAGCGGGTGCGGAGTCGTGGCCTCCGGCCGGCCACGCCGGTTCGCGCGGTATCGGGCTCCGTCCGGGGGTTCCGGTCGCTTCGGCTCCTCGGCCCCTCGGCTCCTCGGCCCCTCCGGCGTGTGACGGCGGCCACGCCGGCCCGCGCGGGCGACGAGGCCGTGTTCGCACCGAAGGACCCGTCCGTGTTCCGGGTCCGTCCTCCGTCGGTTCGGCCGCCCATCGGAGTTCGTCGCGCACCCGGGTTCGTGGCCGCACCGAATCGGTGTCCCCGGTGAGTCGTCCTGCCGTCGAGTTCGCCCTCGCATCGGCGCGTCGTCCGGTGTCTGTCGAGCCGGTGTTCGTGCGCGACCCGCCCCCCGTGACACGAGGCCCGCTGAGCAGCCGGTGTCCGACCACCGGGCGTGCCGACGACGTCGAGGTCGGCCGCGCGGGCGTGGCGCGCGGCCTCCGCGAGACGGCGCCGCAGGCAACGGCCCGCCCGTCCACGGGCCGGCGGACGGACGAACCGCATGGTGCGGCGCGCCTCTCTGCAACGGCCCGCCCGCTCGTGCGGGACAGCGCCGGTCGGTCGGCCGTGGGGACCGCACGCCACGGCGCGTACGCCGTTCGTCACGGCCGGTCCGCCGCCGAGTGAGAGCGTCGACCGCGCGCTGGGCGGGAGCGCCGGCCGGTCACCGAGCCGGTGTGTGTTCGGGCCGGCGGGTCGGCGTACTCCATGCCGTGATGCGGAGAGATGCCCGGTGTGAGGGAGGACTCCGCGCGGGCTCCGTGACGGACGACCTCCCTCGGACGTAAAGTTGTGTACGGCAACTAAATAGACAGGTCGAAGGAGGATGCGATGCGGTCGCGGTCCGCGCTGCGCGAGACGACGGGTTCCACTCACGTCGGGCGGTCGACGACCGCCGGAGCGCTCGCGCCGTCGACCAAGGCCCCGCCAGTGCCGCCCTCGTCGCCTGAGCCGCCCGTTTCGGCGGGTGGTGATCAGATGACTCGCCGACAGATCCTCAAGGCGCTCTCCGGGCTTCTCCTGGCTCTGCTGGTCGCCATCCTCAGCTCGACCATCGTCACCAACGCGCTGCCGACCATCCTGGCCGAGCTGCACGGCACCCAGTCCCAGTACACCTGGGTGGTCACCGCGACGCTCCTGTCCGCCACCGCGACCACCCCCGTCTGGGGCAAACTGGCCGACCTGTTCAGCAAGAAGGCGCTGATGCAGGCCTCGATCAGCCTGTTCGCCCTCGGCTCCGTCCTGTGCGGTCTCGCCACGTCGGTCCCGATGCTGATCGGCTTCCGCGCGGTGCAGGGCCTCGGGCTCGGCGGGGTGCAGGCCCTGGCCGCGGTGATCATCGCCGCGATGCTGAGCCCGAGGGAGCGGGGTCGCTACAGCGGATACCTCGGCGCGGCCTTCGCGGTGGGCACGGTGAGCGGGCCGCTGGTCGGCGGGCTGATCGTCGACACGCCGTGGCTGGGCTGGCGATGGTGCTTCTTCGTGGTGGTTCCGGTGGCGGTCGCCGCCTTCCTCGTGTTGGGCCGGACGCTGCGGCTGCCACTGGTCAGACGCGAGGTCGGCATCGACTGGCTGGGCGCCACGCTGATCGTGGGCGGTGTCTGCCTGCTGCTGGTCTGGGTGTCCTTCGCGGGCGGCGCCTTCCCCTGGCTCTCGACGACGAGCCTGCTCCTGCTGGGCGCCGCGCTGCTCTGTCTCATGGGAGCCGTCCTCGTGGAACGGCGGGTGCCCGAGCCGGTGGTGCCGTTGCGCCTGTTCCGGGATCGCACCTTCACCCTGGCCACCGTCGCGGGCATCGGGCTGGGCATCGCGATGTTCGGCGGGTCGTTGTTCATCGGGCAGTATTTCCAGCTGGGCCGGGGGCACTCGCCCACCGAGGCGGGCCTGCTGACGCTCCCGCTGGTGCTCTCGCTGTTCATGACCTCGACCGCGTCGGGCTGGCTGATCTCGCACTGGGGCCGGTGGAAGGGCTTCCTGACAGCGGGCGCCATCAGTCTGTTCGCGGGGCTCTGTCTCCTGGCGACGATCGACCATGCCACGCCGTTGTGGCTGGTCGGCGGCTATCTCGCGCTGTTGGGCTCGGGCGTGGGCCTGAGCATGCAGAACCTCGTGCTGGCCGT
Organism: Actinoalloteichus hoggarensis; assembly: GCF_002234535.1. Classification (NCBI taxonomy): domain Bacteria; kingdom Bacillati; phylum Actinomycetota; class Actinomycetes; order Pseudonocardiales; family Pseudonocardiaceae; genus Actinoalloteichus; species Actinoalloteichus hoggarensis. Next base: position 6,428,200 of record NZ_CP022521.1, on the reverse strand, counting down.
GCAGAACAACACGCGGGCCGAGGATCTGGGAGCGGCCACCGCGACCGTCACCTTCTTCCGTTCGCTCGGCGGCGCGACCGGGGTGTCGGTGCTGGGAGCGGTGCTCTCCGGGCAGGTGGCGACGCGGGTCGCGGCGGCGACCGGCGGCACGGCGGCGGACGCAGGCGCCTCACTGGACCTCGCGACGCTGCCCGAACCGCTCCAAGACGTGGTGCACACCGCCTACGGCGACGCGACCGGCCTGGTCTTCGGGCTCTCCGCAGCCGCCGCCGTCGTCACGCTGTTGTGCGTGCTGTTCATCCGAGAGGTGCCGCTCCGCACCACGGTGTGAACAAGCCATGACCGCCTGTGCAGCGGAGGCACCGGCATCGACCGCCCGACGGGATGTCGAGCCCAGCGCAGCGGAAGATCGACTAGGCGGTCCACAGCCTGTGGACAACTCGAGCCCAGAACGAGGGATTCCCCGAGTTATCCACAGGCTGTGTGGACAACTCGGGGAACAGTTGGGGACAACCGGTGGACTAGTCGCTTCCGCTTCGGGACAGCTTGATCGACGCTGTGGACATCGGCCTGCGGCCCGGCCGGTCGCCCGGCGATCCCCGTCTCCTCGGTGCCGTCGGCGTCAGTCGTTCACCTTCGTCGGCTCCACGTCACCCGTGCCACCCGCTCCGGTGTCGCCACTCTTACCGGTGATGCGCACGATCTCGCCCGACCGCAGGCGGCTCAGATAGTCCTTGACCTCGCGCTTCACGATCGGCGCCAGGAAGTACAGGCCGGCGATGTTGAAGAGGGCCGCGACGAAAAGTGTCGCGTCGGCGAAGTTCAGCACCGGTCCCAGGGTGAGCACGGTGCCGACGATGATGAAGAAGCAGTACACGGCCTTGTAGGTGATCTCACTGCCCCGGCTCTTGCCGAACAGGAACGTCCAGGCCTTCTGACCGTAGTAGGCCCAGGTGATCATCGTGGAGACGGCGAACAGGATCACCGCGATGGTCAGGACGTACGGGAACCACGGCAGCACGGTCTCGAAGGAGGCCGAGGTGATCGTGACGCCGTCCGGGGCATCGCCGCCCGCCATCACGGTGGCCTGACCGTCCCGCCAGAGCTGCGTGTTGGCGATGATGATGGTCAGCGCGGTCATGGTGCAGACGATCACCGTGTCGACGAAGGGCTCCAGCAGCGCGACGAAGCCCTCGGTGACCGGGTGCTTCGTCTTGACGGCGGCGTGTGCGATGGGAGAGGAGCCCACGCCTGCCTCGTTGGAGAACGCGGCACGCTGGAAGCCGACGATCAGGACCCCGACGACTCCGCCCGCGACGCCCTGCGGGTTGAAGGCACCGGAGATGATGGCATTGACCGCGCTGGGAACCTGATCGATGTTGACCAGGATGACGGTCAGACAGGCCAGCACGTACACGATCCCCATCGCGGGGACCAGCTTCTCGGTGACGCGGCCGATCGACTTGATGCCGCCGATGATCACCAGCGCCACCACGCTTGCCAGCACCAGGCCGAAGATCAGCGCGGCGCCGTCGCCGCCGAAGAGCCCGTCGGCACCGCCGGTCACCGACTGGACCTGCGCGAAGGTCTGGTTCGCTTGGAACATGTTGCCGCCCGCGAGGGCGAAGAACAGCAGGAAGACCGAGGCGCCCACCGCCATGACCTTGCCCGCCGCGCGTCCGACGCCGTTCGGGAACCGCTCCGCCATGCCCTTGCGCAGGTAGTACATCGGGCCGCCGGAGACGGTGCCGTCCGCATGGATCTCGCGGTACTTCACCCCGAGCGTGCACTCGACGAACTTCGTACACATGCCGAGCAGACCCGCGATGATCATCCAGAAGGTCGCACCCGCACCGCCGATGACCATCGCGACGCCCACGCCCGCGATGTTGCCCAGCCCCACCGTCCCCGACAGGGCCGAGGACAGCGCCTGGAAGTGCGTGATCTCGCCGGGTTCGTCGTCTCGGGTGTACTGACCTCGCGCGATGCGCAGCGCCAGGCGGAACTTCCCGAACTGGATGAGCCCGAAGTAGATGGTGAAGATCCCCGCCGCGATGACCAGCCACGCGACGATCCATGGGAAGGAGATGCCGAAGAGGGTCCATTCGGCGAAGATCAGGCCGTCGGCGGCCTCCTCGATGGGGGCGAAGACGCTGTTGATGCCCTCCTCGATGCCGGAGAGCGCTCCGCCCTCCGCGGCGAGCGGTGGTGGTTGGGTCGAGTCGGCTGCCCACGGCGCGTGAGCCGGTGGCGCAAGTGTGTCCCAAGACATGACCCCGTAGTGGAATGGGTCTGGACCTCCGAGACAAGTGCCGGAGCCGGAAAACTACCTTCCGTAGCCGAATAGACATCTTCTCCCGTCCTGGCCGCCTTGTCGGTGAACGCCCGTCCGCCCAGGTCACCTGAATGTCAAGATCATGAAAACTTTTCGTAGTGAGGTGCGTGACTCATGAGATAGCTTCTGCTCCCCAGGGCCGTGTCGACGCCCGCGTTCGCCGAGGCAGACGGCCACGGCGCCGGTCCGACACGGCCGACCATCACGGGAGGGAAGCGAAGCGGTGACTCAAGCGGACGAGCAGCCTGCGAACGGCGGCCAGGCCGGGGCGGGCGATGCCGCACGGCCGGACGGACCGCAGGCCTCGAACGAGAAGTCCGGGGGTTCCCGTCGGTGGATCGGGCTCGGGGCCGGGCCGGTGGTGTTCCTGGCCGCGCTCCTCCTGCTGCCCGACACCCTCGCTCCCGAAGGGAAGGCGACGGCGGCCATCGCGCTGCTGATGGCGATCTGGTGGATGACCGAGGCGATCCCGATCCCCGCCACGGCGCTGCTGCCCCTGGTGCTCTTCCCGGTGCTCGACGTCGCCCCGTTGGCCGACGTCGCGCCCCCGTACGCGAACGACATCATCTTCCTCTTCATGGGCGGCTTCATGCTGGCCCTGGCGATGCAGCGGTGGAACCTGCACAAGCGCATCGCGCTGCGCACGGTGCTCGCCGTCGGGACGAGCCCGAGGATGCTGGTCGCGGGATTCATGGTCGCCACCGGCTTCGTCAGCATGTGGGTGTCCAACACGGCGACGGCGGTGATGATGCTGCCGATCGGCCTCTCCGTGCTGGGACTGGTCAAGCAGCTCGGCGACGGCAAGGGCGATCCCAACTTCGGCAGCGCGCTGATGCTGGGCATCGCCTACGCGGCGTCCATCGGCTCGCTGGGCACCATCATCGGCACGCCGCCGAACACCCTGCTCGTCGGCTATCTCGCCGACAATCACGACATCAACATCGGCTTCGGGCAGTGGATGCTCTTCGGCGTTCCGATCGCCGTCGTCTTCCTGCTCCTCACGTGGCTCGTGTTGACCCGATTCGTCTACCCGCCCCGTATGAAGGAGCTGCCCGGCGGCCGGGAGCTCATCCAGGAGCAGCTCGCCAAGCTCGGCCCGCTGAGTCGAGGGGAGAAGCTGACCCTGCTGGTCTTCGTCCTGGCGGCGGTCTCCTGGATCAGCGTCCCGCTGCTCGCCGACGTCGAGGCGATCGCCACCGCACTGCCCTTCCTGGCGAACGTCAGTGACGGAGTGATCGCGATGGTCGTCGCGGTGCTCCTCTTCCTGCTGCCCGTGGAGCCGCGCAAGGGCGTCAACGTGCTCGACTGGGAGACGGCCAAGGAACTGCCGTGGGGCGTGCTGCTGCTCTTCGGCGGCGGGCTGAGCCTCTCCGGGCAGTTCACCACGACCGGCCTGAGCACCTGGATCGGCGAGCGGGTCACCGCACTCGGCGTGCTCCCGCTGGTGGTGCTCATCGCGCTGGTCGCGGTGCTGGTGCTGTTCCTGACCGAACTGACCAGCAACACCGCCACCGCCGCCACCTTCCTGCCCATCCTCGGCGGGGTCGCCCTGGGTCTCGGCCTCGATCCGATGCTGTTGGCGATCCCCGTGGCACTGGCGGCGACCTGTGCCTTCATGCTGCCGGTCGCCACCCCGCCGAACGCCATCGCGTACGGCTCCGGCTACGTGACCATCAACCAGATGGTGCGGGCAGGCGTCTGGTTGAACCTCATAGCCGTCGCCCTGATCACCATCGCGATGTACGCGCTGGCGGGCCTGGTCTTCGGGCTCACGCTCTAGCCGGAGTCGAGGTTCCGGGGCCGATCCGCACGGCGAACGTGATCTCGCGATCACGCCGTCGCCGGGGTCGGCCCCTTCTCGTCCCGGCCGTCACACCCGGCGTCGAGCCGCCGCCTCGGTCCGTGGGCCTCGGCAGTCGTGGGCCTCGGCAGTCGTGGGCCTCGGCAGTCGCGGGCGGCCCGCGACGCCCGCTCAGCGCAGCACCCGGCCGAGGAAGCCGCGAAGGTAGCCCGCCACGACGTCCAGATGGCTCTCCAACAGGAAGTGACCGCCGTCGATCAGGTGCACCTCGACGTCCGCGGCGTCGCGGGCGAAGGCGCGGGCGCCCGCCGGGCCGAAGATCTCGTCGTTGCGGCCCCAGACGGCGAGCACCGGGACCTCGCCGGTGCGTAGGAACTCGTGCAGCCGAGGGTAGAGCGGGCGGTTGTTCCGATAGTCGCGGAACAGCGCGAGCTGGATCTCGTCGTTGCCAGGGCGTGAGACGAGGGCGACGTCGTGCGCCCAGGTGTCCGGGCTGACCACGCTCGGATCGGGCACGCCGTGCAGATACTGCCAGCGGATCCCGTCGAGGCTCAGCACGGTGCGCACGGCGCGTTCGGTCTCGGGACCGGGGTCGGCCGCGTAGGCCCACACGCCGGCCCAGAACGACTCGACGAAGCCGTCCTCGTAGCCGTTGCCGTTCTGGGTCACGACGGCGGAGATCCGCTCGGGATGCCACAGGGCCAGCTGCCAGCCGATCGGCGCGCCGTAGTCCTGCACGTAGAGGGCGTAGCGGTCGAGGCCGAGCTGGTCGAGCAGGCCTGCGGTGAGCTTGGCGAGGGCGTCGAAGGTGTAGTCGAACTCGTCGACGCCCGGAGCAGCGGAGTGGCCGAAACCGAGGTGGTCCGGCGCGATGACGCGGTAGTCGTCGGCCAGCAGTGGGATCAGCTCACGGAACATGAACGAGCTGGTCGGGTAACCGTGCAGGAGCACGATCGCGGGAGCGTCGGCGGCGCCCGCCTCGCGATAGAAGATCTCGTGGCCGTCGACGACGGCGGTCCGGTACCGCACCGAGCCCATATCTAACCCCTCCAGAAGGTTTAGCTGGTTAGCTGATCGCCAGGCAAGCATGCACTCCATGACCGCCAAATGCAACCAAGGGGGTTAGCTCGCTTTCGTGTGCGCCCTTCGGTGCACCCCGCCGGGCGTCAGTGGGCTGCACACTCGCTCGTTGCGGCGATCTCGCGGAACCCGCGCCGCCGTCGCGGACGGCTCGGACGAGCCTCGGGTGGCGGCTGCCTGCATGCCGCGTCGGATCGCCGTCCGATCGAGCAGGGCGCGGGCGGCGCGTTCGGGCTCGATCGGCCCGACGGGGGCGGCCGCCGCCCGGCCCGCCCGGCCGTCCTCGTCGCCCATCGGCTCCGACGCGGCGGGCTCTGCCGCATGGATCGGGAGCGGCCCCGCTCGCCGGCCTGTCCGATGTCGCCGGCGCGTCGATGAATTCACACCCCTGCGCCGACATCGCGCTGGAGATCCGGGTAAGTTGAGTGCGGTAGGCTCAACTTATCTGACGTCGTCGTGTGTGTGAGGACGACGTCCGATGCGGCCGAGCCCGGCCTGCGGGAGTCTCGAGAGGGTCGGCGAAGCCGGGGCAGGCGGAGGCGGAGATGCCTGCGAGCTCGCTGTCCGACCGGAACGACGTGCGAAGACTGCGATGAGGTGAGGGATGGACGCTTTCAACCCGACCACGAAGGTGCAACAGGCGATCTCGTCGGCGGCACAGGCCGCCACCGTGGCGGGCAACCCGAACGTGGCGCCCGCGCACCTGCTCGGAGCGCTGCTGTCGCAGACCGACGGGGTGGCCGTCCCGCTGCTCTCGGCCGTCGGTTCCGACGTGACGACGCTGCGGGCCGGGCTCGACAAGCTCAGTGCCGCCCTGCCCTCCGCGGTGGGTGCCACGGTCAACGCCCCGCAGTTCGACGGCGAGGCACTCAAGACCATGACCCATGCGCAACGGCTGGCCACCGAGATGGGCGACGAGTACGTCTCCACCGAACACCTGCTGGTGGGGCTCGCCGTCGCAGGTGGCCGCGTCGCCGATCTGCTGCGCGAGCAGGGGGCGAGCCCCGAGGCGCTGCGCGAGGCGTTCGACCAGGTGCGGGGATCGGCGCGGATCACCACCCCAGACCCGGAGGGCACCTTCAAAGCATTGGAGAAGTACGGCGTCGACCTCACCGAGCGGGCCAGAGGCGGTGAACTCGACCCGGTCATCGGCCGCGACGCCGAGATCCGCCGTGTCGTGCAGGTGCTGTCCCGCCGGACCAAGAACAACCCGGTCCTCATCGGCGAGCCGGGTGTCGGCAAGACCGCCATCGTGGAGGGCCTCGCGCAGCGGATCGTGGCGGGCGACGTGCCGGAGTCCCTGCGCGGCAAGCGCGTCGTCAGCCTCGACCTCGGTTCGATGGTCGCGGGCGCCAAGTATCGGGGCGAATTCGAGGAACGACTCAAGGCGGTGCTCAAGGAGATCACCGACTCGGCCGGTCAGGTCGTCACCTTCATCGACGAGCTGCACACCATCGTCGGGGCGGGCGCCACCGGAGAGGGCGCCATGGATGCGGGCAACATGATCAAGCCCATGCTCGCCAGGGGCGAGCTGCGGATGGTGGGCGCCACCACGCTCGACGAGTATCGCGGTCACATCGAGTCCGACGCCGCGCTGGAACGGCGCTTCCAGCAGGTGCTTGTCGGCGAGCCGACCGAGGAGGACACGATCGCCATCCTCCGCGGCCTCAAGGAGCGCTACGAGGTCCATCACGGCGTGCGGATCACCGACGGCGCGCTCGTCGCCGCCGCGACGCTGTCCAGCCGGTACATCACCGCGCGCTTCCTCCCGGACAAGGCCATCGACCTGGTGGACGAGGCGGCGTCGCGGCTGCGCATGGAGATCGACTCGCGGCCGGTGGAGGTCGACGAGGTCGAGCGCGCGGTGCGTCGCCTGGAGATCGAGGAGATGGCGCTGGCCAAGGAGGACGACGCCGCCTCGCTGGAGCGGCTGGCCGCGCTGCGCGCCGAACTCGCGGAACGACGGGAGCTGTTGGCGGGCCTCACCGCCCGTTGGCAGAACGAGAAGGGCTCCATCGACCGGACCCGTGAGCTCAAGGAGCAGCTCGAACAGCTGCGCGGCGAGTCGGAGCGCGCGGAACGCGACGGTGACCTCGGGCGGGCCGCCGAGCTGCGCTACGGCCGGATTCCGACGCTGGAGAAGGAACTGGCCGCAGCCGCCGAGGCGGGCGCGGAATCACAGGTGATGCTGAAGGAGGAGGTCACGCCGGACGACGTCGCCGACGTGGTCAGCGCGTGGACGGGCATCCCCGCGGGCAGGCTGCTGGAAGGCGAGACCGCGAAGCTGCTCCGGATGGAGGAGATGCTCGCCGGGCGGGTCGTCGGTCAACCCGAGGCCGTCCGGGTGGTGTCGGACGCCGTCCGCCGGGCCAGGGCGGGCGTCGCCGACCCGGACCGCCCCACCGGCTCCTTTCTGTTCCTCGGCCCCACCGGCGTCGGCAAGACGGAGCTGGCCAAGGCGCTGGCCGAGTTCCTCTTCGACGACGAACGCGCCATGATCCGCATCGACATGAGCGAGTACGCCGAGAAGCACTCGGTGGCGCGGCTCGTCGGCGCACCGCCCGGATACGTCGGCTACGACCAGGGCGGCCAGCTCACCGAGTCGGTCCGCAGGCGGCCGTACTCGGTGGTGCTCCTCGACGAGGTGGAGAAGGCGCATCCCGACGTCTTCGACGTGCTGCTCCAGGTGCTCGACGACGGCAGGCTCACCGACGGCCAGGGCCGCACGGTCGACTTCCGCAACACCATCCTGGTGCTGACCTCGAACCTCGGCTCGCAGTTCATCGCCGATGCCACCCTGGACGAACGCGACCGGCGGGACGCGGTGCTCGCGGAGGTGCGCAGGCGGTTCAAGCCGGAGTTCGTGAACCGGCTCGACGACCTCGTCGTCTTCCACTCGCTGGCCACCGAGGAGCTGACCGGGATCGTCGAGATCCAGGTAGCTCGGCTGGCACGCAGGCTGGCGCAGCGCAGGCTGGAGCTGGCGGTCGACGAGGCCGCCAAGGAGTGGTTGGCGCTCAACGGCTTCGATCCGGTCTACGGCGCCCGCCCGCTGCGCAGGCTCGTCCAGTCCGCGATCGGCGATCAGCTCGCGCGGCAGCTGCTCGCGGGCGAGATCCGCGACGGGGACCGCGCGGTGGTCGAACTGGCCGAGGACGCCGACGGGCTGACGGTGCGGCGCGGGGAGCCCGCCGGCGAGTGAGGCGCGAGCATCGCGGGTGGCGCAGACCGCATCGGATATCCGGCCGGGGGCGATCGCTCCCGGCCGGGAGCGGGGGCGACGGCGGACCGTCGCGATCTCGTCCACAGCGGACGGAGCGCGGATGCTCGACGTCCGCCGTATCGGGGTGCCGCGGGCCGACCGGCGCGGCGCCCGCCGATCCGGCGTCACCGGCCGTGATCGTCATGCGGGCGGATTCCGCGTGACCACCGAACTCTAGGCCGAGAGGCGTCACTTTGAGTCAGATAGGACTTTATCGGTACCGCGATCTTCGCCAACCGCCGAGCACGTCGCTACCCTTCGCACTGTGAACGTGCCTACTTGGGTCTGGTTCACGGTGGCCGTGCTCTTCGCCGTGGGTGGTTTCGTCCTGTTGGCTGCCGATCGTGCCCAGCGCACGGCGCGCAACCGGGAGCGTCGTCGGTGGGCGGCGCTGCGTGGCTGGCAGTTCGCCGAGGTCGACCAGGTCCTGCCGACTCGGTGGGAACACGGTGCTCTCGCTCCCCACGGCAGCGGGCTCGCCAAGGACGTGGTCGCCGGTTCCACCTTCACCGCCGACGGCAGGCGTCAGGTCTACGTCTTCGATCACGAGACCGGCGGTCGGATCAGCTCGGTGCTGATCGCGGTCCGCTGTCGCCGCAAGCACGACGTCGTGGTGGAGTTGTGGCTGCCCAGCGTTCCCGTGCCGCAGGAGTCCGGACTCGACCTGCTCGGTCCGGTCGGCTCCCGCTACGCCTTCGTCACCAACCTGAACGCCGCTCGCGCCCTGATGACGCCCGACCTCGTCGAGGCCGCCGAGGAGATCGGCGAGGACGTCGTGGTGGTGTGGCTGGAGAACGAGTGGGTGGTGGCCGCCGCGCCGCCCAGCGCCGCGCCCGCCCGGCTCGAACAACTGCTGCGGGACGTCGGCGAGATCGCCGACCTGGTCGATCCCTTCGATCCCGACGCCGAGGACGTCGTGGACGACGAGATCCCGGCGTTGGAGGCCGCACCCTCGGACAAGCGCGAACAGGACGAGGTCTACCGGCCGTCGTCCTGACGGGGCGATCGGCTCGGCCGGGCCGCCGGTCGGGCGCGGAGTCGTCGGCGCGGCGGTGTCCGGGGCGACGGCCGATCACCTTCGCCGTCGACAGGCATGACGCCCTCGTGCGGACGTGAGGGAGACGGCCGCGCGGCGGGCCATCGGTCCGCGGGTACGCTGCCTGCCGACTCGCCTGCCGCCATGGGCGGGGTGGGCGTTCGACCAGGGCGCCGCGTATCCGGACGCGGATTCCGGTGACACGGTCCGTGTCGGCCGTTACCGTGCCAGACATGACGACCGCGCTCATCACCGGCCCGACCGCGGGCATCGGCCGCTCCTTCGCGCGACGGCTCGCGGCCGAGGGCCACGATCTGGTGCTGGTCGCCCGCGATGAGACCCGCCTGACCGAGCTGGCCGCCGTCCTACGGGACCGACACGGCATCACCGTGGAGGTGCTGCCCGCCGATCTGGCGAAGGACGCCGATCGGGACCGGGTGGCCGACCGCCTTCGCGCCGAGGACCGGCCGGTGGACCTCCTGGTCAACAACGCCGGATTCACCGCGTCCGAGGACTTCCTCGAGCTGGACTTCGATCGGCTGCGCGCACAGCTCGACGTGAACGTCACCGCCGTGCTCCAGTTCAGCCATGCCGCGCTGCCGCCGATGCTCGCCAGGAATCGCGGCGCGGTGATCAACGTGTCCAGTGTCGCGGGCTTCTTCCCCGGCCGCGGCTCGACCTACACCGCGAGCAAGGCGTGGGTCACGATGTTCACGGAGGGACTGGCGCGGATGACGACGGGCAGCGCGGTGCGCGTCCTCGCCCTGTGCCCCGGCTTCACCCGGACCGAGTTCCATGACCGCGCGGGCATCGACATGAGCGGTGTGCCCGCCCCGCTGTACCTGGACGCCGATCGGGTCGTCCACGACTGTCTGCGTGACCTGCGGCGCGATCGGGTGCTGTCGATCCCGGCCCTGCCGTACAAGGCCGCGGCGGCGTTGTCCGGTCTGCTGCCTCGGGCACTGGTGCGGCGACTCGCGTCCCGCGTCAACGCCCGGTCGAACTGACGGGCGAGACGGAGCGGGGGAATCGTGGAGGCGCTGGGAATCCTGGCGGTCCTGGCCTTCGGGCTGCTGATCGTCGGCACCTTACTGATCGCCCGGCATCTCCGGCGCAAGAGGCGCGCGGAGTTCCAGGCCTGGGCCGACGCGCACGGCTGGTCGTATCGGCCTCGCGACGATCGATGGGTCGGTCACTTCCAGGCACCCATGTTCCGCCGGGGTCATCGGCGGGGTGCCCAACACGTCGTGGAGGGCGCGCATCGCGGCAGACGGCTGGTGGTCTTCGAGTACTTCTACGTGGAACGACAGGGATCGGGCAAGAATCGCCGGGACACCACGTATCGCTTCGCGGTGGCCTCGGTGTTCACCCCGACGCCCCGGCCCGTGTTGGAGGTGACCCGAGAGCATCTCGGGCACCGGTTGATGAGCGTCTTCGGTGTCAAGGACCTCCAGCTGGAGAGCGAGGAGTTCAACCGCGCCTTTCGCATCGACACCGAGGACGGCCGCTTCGCCTATGACATCCTGCATCCCCGGACCATGGAGTGGATGCTCGGCGACGAACGGTTCAGATCGCTGCCCTTCCGGTTCGACGGCGGCAATCTCCTGAGCTGGCGGTCGGGCAGGCTGCGCCCGGCGGACATCGCGCCGCTGGCGACCTTCGTCGTCGACATCGTGGAGCGGGTCCCCGACTACGTCTGGCAGGACCGCGCCTGAACCGATCCGTCTCCCCACGCCGCTCCGCCGGGGGCATCGGATCGTCGCGCGCCCGGCCGTGCGTTCTCGCGTCGCCGCAGCCGTCGGTCCCCGGTCGGCCGGGCGCCCGCATGCCGAGGCCTCGGATGGTGCTCGGGCCGGATGTGCCAGTCTGGGGCCTTGTGCGAGGCGAATCGAACTCTCAGGTGACACCGTCGCAGCCGTCGGTGGACGACGCGGCCCGGCGTGAACTGGCCGCGCTGGTCTCGAGGCTGGCCGTGGTGCGCGGCCGGGTGGTGCTGTCCTCCGGTGCCGAGGCCGACTACTACATCGACCTGCGCAGGGTGACGCTGCACCACGCGGCGGCGCCGCTGCTGGGCAGGCTGCTGCGGCAGTTGACCGCCGACTGGGACTACACGGCCGTGGGCGGCCTGACGTTGGGCGCCGATCCGCTGGCGATGTCCCTGTTGCACGACGCCGCGCGGGACGACGTGGCGTTGGACGCCTTCGTGGTGCGCAAGGCGACCAAGCAGCACGGCATGCAGCGCCGGATCGAGGGTCCGGACGTCGCGGGCCGCCGAGTGCTGGCGGTGGAGGACACCTCCACCACGGGCGGCAGTGTGCTGACCGCCGTCGAGGCGCTGCGTGAGGCGGGCGCCGAGGTCGTGGGCGTCGCGACGGTCGTCGACCGGGACACCGGAGCCCGTGAGCGGGTGGAGGCCGAGGGGCTGCCGTATCGCTACCTGCTCGGCCTGCCGGATCTCGGGCTGAGCTGACCGAGGCGGGCGGAGCCGTGCGGCGCGATCCCGCCCGCCACCGACTGGTCTGCGTCCTGCCGGGTGACGCCGGTGGCGAGCGCGACGGGCTGCGGCACATGCAGCGCCGTCGCCGGGCGGCAGGTCGCCCGTGAGCCGTCTGCTCCGCGGTCTGCCCGCACACCATGATCACGACTGCGGCACCCGGCGCATCGGACATGCCGGCTTCGACGGTGTCGTCTCGGCGATCAAGGGTGACGGATTCGGCCGAACCCCGCCCGCCTGTGCGCCGGGCGCCCCGTGTGACCGGGACGCGGCGCCGTCCGGCATCCGCAGGCGGTCACCGAAGGTGAGGAGTCGAGCGATGTCGGTCATGGGAGTCGTAACGCGGCTGCGGCAGGCCCACGCCCTCACCGACGATGCCCGACGGGCGGCGGTGGTCGCCGCCGAGGTGATCATGACGGCGCAGACCTCTCTGACGCCGCCGCGGTCGGATCGGAACAGCCCTGTGTCGAGGCGGCACGACACCGCACGACTGCCGTGGGGCGGAGGTCGGCACCGCGCGCTCTTCGGACCGGCCAGACCCTCTTCGACGCCCGCTGTCGCGCCGTCGCCGGACACGGCATCGCGGGTGACACCGTATTCAGCTTGTCCGACAGGTCCACCGAGACACCTCCGCCGAAGTGCGATGGCACCGGCTCGTCCACGTAGAGGCGGATCGACCGGCGTCGGCGGAACGGCACGAGAACCGACCAACGTGAACCGGTTCGCGGGAGCAGGCCTTCCGACGACCGCGTCGCCTACCTCTGACCCGGCGAGTTCCACAACGGGAGTGCGTCTTCCGACGGGGAGCCGCCCCGTTCATTCCCGTGGTCGGACGCCCACCGAGCCCGACGAAGGACTCGTCGGCGCCGTCAGCCGCTCCCCGTCCTGATCGACGGCGGGTTCCTGTGAGGCGGTGACCCCGGCGAGCACAGCCGGTAGCCTCCAGGAGTGGACCCCGTGCTGTTGATCCTGCTGCTCGTGCTGGCCGTGGTCGTCCTCCTGGGAGTCGGCTACATCGTCAGTTACAACCGGTTCGTCGCGCAGCGCAATACCGTCGAGGAGTCCTGGCGACAGGTCGACGTCGAGTTGCAGCGGCGCTACGACCTCATCCCGAACCTGGTGGAGACGGTGCGGGCCTCCGCTCAGTTCGAGCAGAGCACCCTGCAACAGGTGATCGCGGCGCGGTCGCACGCGATGCAGGCCAGGCAGGCCCACGCGAGCGTGCACGACCAGAGTCGCGCGGAGCAGCAGCTCACCGGCGCCCTGCACGGCTTCCTCGGGCTGGCCGAGAGCTATCCACAGCTCCAGTCGAATCAGAACTTCCTGCACCTGCAGAAGCAGCTCGCCGATACCGAGGACCGGATCGCCGCAGGCCGTCGCTTCTACAACGGCAATGTGCGCGCGTTGAACACCCGTGTGCAGTCGATCCCCTCCAGCATCGTCGCGAGTATCGCGAAGATCGGCCAGGCGGAGTACTTCGAGGTCGACGATCCCTACGTGCGGGCCTCGCCGTCGTTGACCGGTGCGTTCGACTCGCTCCACCGGCCTGGGCCGCAGCAGCAGGCGCCGCAGCAGCAGTGGCAGCCCCAGGCCGGGCTGCCGCCGCATCACGGGCAGGCACCGCAGACCACCCCGCCGCCCGCGGCCGGGCTGCCGCAGGCGAACCCCGGCCCCCAGGGCTTCGGGCAGCAGGTCGCAGGCCCCCAGGGCTTCGGGCAGCCCGGCCCGCCGCGGCAACAGCAGCCGCAGCCCGGTCACCACCCGCAGCCGCCGAGCCGGCCCTGAGCACCGACCAGCCGCCGCCCGTCGAGGACGCACGGCGAGCCGAGGAGCCGGGCCCGACGGAGTGGGTCTTCGGCGAGCCGGTCGGGGTGGGGCCGTGGGAGGGCCCGATCCCGGCGGACGAACGCTATGACCCGGAGCTGCTCGCCGAGGGCGACCGGCGCAACGTGATGGACGCCTATCGGTACTGGCGGCGTGAAGCCGTGGTGGCCGACCTGGACACCCGTCGGCACGAGTTCCACGTGGCCGTCGAGAACTTCCAGCACGATCACAACATCGGCACGGTGGTGCGCACCGCCAACGCCTTCGCCGCCAAGGCCGTGCACATCGTGGGTCGCAGGCGGTGGAACCGGCGCGGCGCGATGGTGACCGACCGCTACCAGCACGTCCTGCATCAGCCGGACGTCGCCGCGCTGCTGGCATTCGCCGCCGACCAGGGACTGAGCGTCGTCGCGGTGGACAACACGGCGGGCTCGGTCCGGCTGGAGGAGACGGCGCTGCCCCGACGCTGCGTGCTCGTGTTCGGCCATGAGGGCGCCGGCGTCTCCGCCGAAGCACGTGAGGGCGCCGACCTGCTGGTCTCCATCGCCCAGTTCGGCTCGACCCGCTCGATCAACGCGGGCGTCGCGGCGGGCATCGTCATGCACGACTGGATCAGCCGCCACGCGGATCTCTCGAACGCCTGGTGACCTCCGCCGGGCTGCCGCGGCCGGCTGCTCTCCGCCGGGGCAGGCGGATCATCGGGCAGGAGCGCGCGGGCGGCGCGAACGCTACGCCCCCCGCCGGGGCTGCGGACTTCGGCGACAAGCCAGCACCATGGCGGGATGACACCCCACCCCGAGAGCGACAGACTGCCGGACCGGCCCGACCCCGGCCTCTCCGGCGCGGACAGAACCGACTCCGGTCGCACGGACTCGGGCGGCTGCCCGCGGCGCCGTGGGGATGCCGACCAGGGCGACACGGGCCGCGACGCCGCACGTCGAGACGCCGCACATCGAGATGCCACCGGCCGAGACGTCTCGGACGGTGAAGCCGCAGGTCGCGACGTCCACAGTGGTGATGCCGCCGAGCGGACCGCGGCCGTCTGGGCCGATCGGGCGGGCGCGGCGGAGCATGCGATCCGCGTCCGGCATCTGCGACCGGTCTGGGGGCTGCCCGGAGCACGCCTCGGCCGGATGCACTGGCCGCCGAGCACGATCGAGCGGCTCGGCGTCGGCTCGTGGGGCTACTGGTGGCAGGCGCACCTGCTGGACTGCGCGATCGACGCATGGCGGCGCAGCCCCTCGCCACGCCGCCGAGCGGTGATTCAGGACGTCATCCGGGCCGTCCCGCTGCGCAACGCGGGCTGGACGAACCACTACTTCGACGACATGGCATGGCTCGGACTGGCTCTGCAACGTGCGGAGGCGGCGGTGGGCATCGCCCGGCCGAGGGCGATGCGGCTGCTGCTCGACGAACTCCGCGGCGCCTGGACCGAGCACGCGGGCGGCGGCATCTGGTGGCGTCGTCCGGAGCGGCACGGCGACGACTTCAAGAACGTCCCCTCCAACGGGCCCGCCGCGATCCTGCTCGCCAGGAACGCCCGGGCGGGCGGCCCCGCATCCGACCTCGCCAGGGCGGCGGACACCGCCGAATGGATGGACCGACTGCTCGTCGACCCGGACACCGGGCTGGTCTGGGACGGGCTGCGCGTCACCGACGCACCGGGCGCCTCGGTGACCCCGGAGCCGCCGCGTGCGCCCGTCGCCCCCGGTGTCCGACTGATCGTGAAACGGATCTACACGTACTGCCAGGGCGTGCTGCTGGGCGCCTTCCTCGAACTCGGGCGGGACATCGGCGCCGAGCACTGGTGGCGCCGGGCGGCGCGCACCATCGAGGGCGTCGCCGCCCACCTGGCCGATGCCGACGGTGTGCTGCCCGGCCACGGCGGCGGAGACGGCGGCCTGTTCGGCGGCATCCTCGCCCGATATCTGGCGGTCGCCGTCACCACGCTGCCCGCCCACCACGCCGACTCGGCGCGCGTCGCCCGGCGGCTCGTGCTGGCCTCGGCGGAGGCGGCCTGGTGTAACCGGGCGGCCGCCGACGGCGGCCCGTTGTTCGGCCCGGACTGGTCGACCAAAGCAGTGGTCCCGACGGGGCCGAGCGTCTCGACGGTCTCCGCCGCCGCGGGCACCATCGGCGCCGCGCGCGGTCGAGACGGCGTTCGACGACCGGAACGAGATCTCTCCGTGCAGCTGAGCGCCTGGATGCTGCTGGAGGCGGCCTCGGTGGTGTCGCGGCACGACGTCAGCGCGGCGAGGACTGTCGACCCGACCTGACGTCGACGGGGGAGCCGGGGACGGCGTCGACTCACGGACGAAGGCCTTCTACGACATGTCCACATGGTGGACGCGGCCGGGAACAAGCTGGTCAACAGGTATGTTCAGCGCATTATGGCCGTTTCGAATCTGCGCCGTTCCCGAGTCCGGGCTCCCGAGCTGGTGGGCCGAGGCTGGCTGAACACCGGAGGCGAGTCCTACTCGATCAAGGACTTCCGTGGTCGCATCACCATCCTGGACTTCTGGACCTTCTGCTGCATCAACTGCCTGCACGTGCTCGACGAGCTGCGGCCGTTGGAGGAGGAGTTCTCCGACGTGCTGGTCACCATCGGCGTGCACTCGCCGAAGTTCGTCCACGAGGCCGACCCCGCCGCGCTGGCGGCGGCCGTGGAGCGCTACGAGGTCACGCACCCGGTGCTGGACGACCCGGAGCTGATCACCTGGCAGGCGCACGCCGTCCGGGCCTGGCCGACGCTGGTCGTCATCGACCCCGAGGGATACGTCGTGCATGTCGCGGCGGGCGAGGGCCACATCGAGGCGTTGCGCGCGGTCATCCTCGAGCTGATCGCCGAGCACGAGTCGAAGGGCACGCTGCACCGGGGAGAGGGGCCGTACGTCGCGCCCGAGCCCGCCGAGACCACCCTGCGGTTCCCGAGCAAGGCGATCGCGACGGCGGCCGGGACGCTTCTGGTCGCCGACACCCGCCACCACCGCGTGGTCGAACTGGACGCCGACGGGGAGACGGTGCTCCGCGAGATCGGCCGGGGGACGCGCGGCGACCGCGACGGCGACCCGGTCGAGGCCGAGTTCTCCGAGCCCTCCGGGCTGGCGTTGCTTCCCGAGGACGTCGCCGCCGAGGTCGGCTACCACCTCGTGGTCGCCGACACGGTCAACCACACCCTGCGCGGGGTGGACCTGGCCACCGGGCGGGTGCGGACCGTGGCGGGCACCGGGGAGCAGTGGCGCTCCGGCGTCGACGCGGGCCCCGGCACCGAGATCCCGCTGACCAGCCCGACGGACGTCGCCTGGTGGGGGCCGGCGGACGCCGTGATCATCGCGATGGCGGGCAATCACACGCTCGGTGCGTTCGATCCCCGACGCGGCACGGTCGCCCGCTTCGCGGGCACGACGGTCGAGGGCCTGTCGGACGGTCCGGCGGCGGACGCCTTCCTCGCCCAGCCCTCCGGACTGGCGGCCACCGACGACCGGCTGTGGTTCGTCGACTCGGAGACCTCGGCCCTGCGCTGGGTCGGCGTCGAGGACGGCGGGTTCGTCGTCCGGACCGCGGTGGGCACCGGGCTCTTCGACTTCGGTCATCGCGATGGACCCGCGGCACAGGCGCTGCTCCAGCATCCGCTGGGCGTGACCGCGCTGGCGGACGGCAGTCTCGCGGTGGCCGACACCTACAACGGCGCGGTGCGCCGGTACGACCCCGTGGACGACTCGGTGTCGACGCTGGTCGACGGGCTCGCCGAGCCCTCCGGTGCGGTGCTGCTCGACGGCGAGCTGGTGGTGGTCAGCTCGGCGGCGCATCGCGTCGATCGGCCCGTCCCGCCCGGCATCGCGGCCACCCTGGTCGCCGGAGCCGCCCATCAGGTGCGTCGCCCTCCGAGCGAGCTGGCCTCCGGAGCGGTGGAGCTGGCCGTGATCTTCACCCCGCCGCCCGGGCAGAAGCTCGACGAACGCTACGGGCCGTCGACCAGGGTCGAGATCACCTCGTCGCCGCCGGAACTGCTCGTGTCCGGCGCGGGGGTCGACACGTCGCTGACCAGGCAGCTCGTCATCGCCGACGACATCGAGGGCGGCGTACTGCACGTCGTGGCCCAGGCGGCGGCCTGCGACGACGACCCCGCCGTGGAACACCCGGCCTGCCGGCTCGCCCGCCAGGACTGGGGCATCCCGATCCGCGTCACGCCCACCGGGGCGGCGCGGCTCCCGCTGATGATGGGCGGGCTGGACCACGCGGGCTGACGGGCCGAGGCCGAGCGGCCGAGACAGCCGTGGCGTCGCTCGGGCGTGTGCGCTCGGCGTTCGAACGGCTACCCCTCGTGTCCGGTGTGCTGGGTCACTCGGTGTAGCGTTGCCTCCGTACCCGGCCGGGTAGTCGAACTCCACGGTGTTCAGCCGCCCGTGACGGTGAAGTCGACAAGTGAGGGACAAGTAGACTCCAGCGAGTGTCAGTAGCGAAGCTCGAAATCCAGATGCTGCACGACCGGGTGCTGGTCCGTGTCACGTCGGAGGACGGGGAACGCCGAAGCAGTGGCGGGATCGTGATTCCGGCCACCGCCCAGGTCGCGAAACGCCTGGTCTGGGGCGAGGTCGTCGGAGTCGGGAACAACGTGCGTTCGGTCAAGGCAGGCGACCGCGTGTTGTTCAGCCCCGACGAACAGTTCGAGGTCGAGATCCAGGGCCAGGCTCATCTGGTGATGCGAGAACGTGATCTGCATGCGGTCGCCCATGAGCAGGCCGAGCACGGGACCGGACTCTATCTGTGATCGTGACCCCGATGTGACGGTGGGCAGGTAGGCACTCTCTCTGCAAGCCCCACACGATCGAGCGCGAAAGATTGGGGGAGCGGTGTCGGAGCGCACTGGTCCGTCTGAACCTCGGAACACTCGGCACGGGGAGCCTGAGCACACCACCTTCCTCACCCCGAGGGAGACGAACTCGTCGGACGCCGCCGCCGCAACCTCCCCGCGGGCTGCGGCGTCTAACGACGTGTCAGACGTACCAGCAAGCCCACGATCCGAGCGGAACGACGGCGACGCCGCCCGCGAGGCCACGCAGGGGCATGCCACGCAGCAGCCGGGTCCGCCGGCAGACGCAGACACCGCTCCGTTCCGGCCGGTGCGGCCGGATGCGGAATCGGTCGGGCCGGCCGCACCCGCGAGCGCACCCGCACCGGATCAGGGACCGTCGAACCAGGCCAGGCTCGGCCAGGAGCAGCCGAATCAGCCACAGACTGGTCAGCACGGGTCCGCCACCGGACCCGCACCACGACCGTCCCCCGAAACGGACCGTGCTCCGGAACGCACGTCGTTGTTCCGCCCTGTCCAACCCGACGTGATGCCGCAGGCAAGTCGGGAGCAGAACACGCCGCAGCAGACTCCGGAGAGCACTTCGCTGTTCCAGCCGGTGCAGCAGCCGCCCGCCGGGCCCCGACAGAACGCACAGCCCTCGCCGCAGCAGGCCGAGAGCACCTCGCTGTTCCAGCCGGTCCGTCCGCAGCCCACCCACCAGCATGGCTCGCCGCAGCAGGGCCGGGCCGGGCAGCCGCCGTCCCCCGACGCGCAGCAGCAGACACAGCCCGCTCAGAACCGGTCGAACCCGCAACATGGCCGGCAGCACCCCGGGGCCTCGAACCAGCACAGACCCGATCGCTCCTCCGATCAGACCACCGCGGCACTGTCCGGCTCCCTCTCCGGGTCGCTCGGCGGCGACAGCCGGGACCACGGGCCGGGCGCTTCACCACAGGGCGACGGTCCCGGACAGCAGGGCGCCGCGTTGAGCGGTTCGCTGTCCGGCTCGCTCACGCCGCACTCGGCGGGCCCGAACCCGCCTGCCGAGGCCGAACCTGAGCGCACGACCACGTTCTCGCCCGTTCGAGACGCCGAGACCACCCGCTTCGAGGGCACCGGCGCAGGTCCGACGCCATCGGCCGGGCAGTCCTCCCTCTCGGGCAGGCTCGGCGACGACGCGGAGACCACCCACGTCGCCGCAGGCTCGCTCGGCAACGCCGGATACGCCCAGCAGACCGAGGCCATGTCGACCACGGCCCTGCCGCAGAACCCACAGCAGGTCACCACAGATCTGAACGCCGCCCGGCCCACCGAGAACTTCGCGGCGGCAGGCCGGGACCCCGACGGCGACCCGGCCTTCCAGGGCGCGCTGATCGGCTCCTTGTCTGTGCCCCCGGCGGGCAACCCGGGTTCGGACGAGCCGCAGACGGTGGTGATCCCCAGGATCGACGCCGGATCGCAGCAGGCGGAGCCGCAGGGCGGATTGACCGCGCTGTTCGACGGCAGCGAGGAGGCCGCGGCGGCAGAGCACGCTCGGCAGGAAGTCGCACGTCGGGAAGCCGACGGCGAACCGGACTCTAATTATCCGATGAGCGATGCCGAGTACGCCCGCAGACTCAGCAAGGTCAAGCGTGGCGGCCTGATCGCCGCCGCCGCCGTCGGCGTGCTCGGACTACTCTACGGCGCCGACCTCATGCTCACCTCCGATCAGATCCCCAGGGGGGTCACCGTCGCAGGCGTCGCCATCGGCGGCATGGATCGGGGCGAGGCCGAGGAACGGCTGCGCACCGAGATCGGCCCGCGGCTCGACGCCCCGGTCGCCGTGCGGGCGGGCGACGTCGAGACCGAGATCGACCCGGAGACGGCGGGCCTCACCCTGGACTGGGACCGGACCCTCACCCAGATTCAGGACCAGCCGTTGAACCCCTTCATCCGGCTGTCCTCCTTCTTCACCAGCCGGGACGTCGACGTCGTGACGGCCACCGATCGCGCGGCGCTGACCAGCACCGTGGAGGCGCTCGCCCCCGAGGTCGATCGCGAGCCCGCCGAGGGCACCATCGAGTTCGAGGGCGCCACGCCTGTCGCCGTCGAGCCGGTCAACGGCCAGAACCTCGACGTCGGCCGATCCGTCGACGTCCTGTACTCGGGCTGGGCGGACGGCAGACGGCTCGACCTCCCGGTGAACGTCGTGGAGGTCAGCACCACCAGCGAAGGCATTCAGCAGGCGCTCACCGACTACGCGGAACCCGCCGTGAGCTCTCCCGTCACCATCACCGGCGACGGCAAGAACGCGATGCTGGAGCCCGGCGCCATCGCCTCGGCGCTGTCCTTCTCCTCGGACGACGAAGGCGGTCTGCGTCCGGAGCTGGACATGGGCAAGGTGACGGAGTCACTCGCGCCGCAGCTCGCTGACACGGAGGAGGAGGGCAAGGACGCCGAAATCTCCTTCGGTGGCGGATCGCCGACGATCGAGCCCTCCGTGGACGGCCGGGGCATCAACTGGGAGAACACGCTGGAGACCCTGCCGGACGTGCTGAGCTCCACCGACCCCGCCGAGCGCACCCTCGCGGCGGAGTACGAGGAGCAGCCGGCCGAGATCACCACCGAGCAGGTGGAAGGCCTGGGCATCAAGGAGGTGATCAGCACCTTCACCACCGGAGGCTTCGCTCCCGACTCCGGCATCAACATCCGGCAGGCCGCCCAGGAGGTCAACGGCGCGATCGTCCTGCCCGGTGAGACCTTCACCCTGAACACCCACACCGGTCCGCGTGGGACGGCCGAGGGATACGTGGACGCGGGCATCATCCAGGACGGCGCACCCGGCCGAGCGGTCGGCGGCGGCATCTCTCAGTTCGCCACCACGCTCTACAACGCCTACTACTTCGCGGGCCTCCAGGACAACGGCCACCAGGAGCACAGCTACTACATCAGCCGCTATCCCGAGGGGCGCGAGGCGACCGTCTTCCAGAACCCGGACGGCAGCAGCGTCATCGACGTCGGCTTCGTCAACGACAGCGACACCGGCGTGGCGATCCAGACGCACTGGACGCCCAGTGAGGTCACCGTGACGATCTGGGGCACCAAGCGCTACGAGGTCGAGTCCGTCACGGGTCCGCGCACCAACCACACCGAGCCGCAGACCAAGGAGATCCCCGAGGGCGAGCCGTGCAGCCCGAGCAACGGGGGCGCGGGCTTCACCGTCACCGACACGCGGATCATCCGCGATCTGTCGGGCAACGAGGTCCGGCGCGACGGCCCCCGCTCGGTCGTCTACAACCCGCAGCCCCGCATCGTCTGCGGCGGGAGCGGCGACGACGGCGACGAGTGATCCTCGGGTCGAACCGATGAGCAGCAGGCCGGGCGAGGCGAATCCTCTCGCCCGGCCGTCCTCGTCGTAGGACCGCCGGCGTGGTGCGTGCTCCCGTGTCGGGCCTGCTCAGCCGGACGACCGGGTCCCGCCGGCGGTGTCCGAGTCGGGTGCGGCGGCCGTGGTCCGCAGGCGAGTGCCGCTCGATCGATCCCGTGCCCAGCGACCGCCTGCGCCTACATCGGTCGAGAAGTCGGGGCGCCGCTGAACAGGCACATCCCGGCACACGGGCTCCGGCGGGGTGGACCGCCCACCGCGACGCCGGACATCCGCGCCGCCGACCACGCCGCGCGGGTCAACGCGACTGCGGACGCCAGACCACCAGCGCGGTCTCGTGACGCACCGGCACCAGGTCTCGACGGTATGAGGTGTGCACGGCGGCGGCGGCCTGCTCGGCGGCGACCCGCGCGGCCGCGACCTCGTGTGCCAGCTCGTGCACCTGCGCCCGCAGGTCCTCGACCTCGTTCTCCAGTTCGATGATGCGCTTGACGCCCGCGAGGTTGACGCCCTCGTCCTGGGAGAGCCGCTGCACTTCGCGCAGCAGGCCGATGTCACGCGCCGAGTAACGCCGCCCGCCGCCTGCCGTGCGCCCCGGCGACACCAGCCCGAGCCGGTCGTAGGTACGCAGTGTCTGAGCGTGCAGTCCGGAGAGCTGGGCGGCCACCGAGATGACGAACACCGGAGTGTCCTCGTCGACTCCGGGCGGAAACGGGATTCCGGTCATGTCGTCTCCTCCGCTTCAGGTCTCCGCTGTCACGACTCGGCTGGTCAGGTCTCGGCGGTCACACCACCGCGGCCGGGACCGGAGGCCTCGGCGACCGCGATCCGACGGCTGCGGGGAAGACGCCGCGGGCAGGCCGCGACGTGGCTGGTCCGCGGCGCGCGTCCGCCGCCGACGGTGCTCCGGAGCGGACCGTTCCCGCGCGTCCGTCGCCGCGCCCCGCCGTCTGCCGTCGCCGCACCGCCGCGAGGGAGACGCGGCACACCGGTCCGACGGGCCTCCGGGGCATGCCCGGAGTGAGCACCGGGCACGTGCCCGCGGCGCGCAGGCGGCTGGTTCCCCACCATGAGATACCCGGTACGGGCGCTCACCACGCCGGACGGCGGTCCGAGCCGGATCGCCGTCGCCGCGGCCTCCGCGGTGGGGAACACGTCGGTGCTCACTCTCGGTGTCCGTCGTTCAACAGTCTGGTCAGTTCCGCGCGAGGATCATGATCCTCGGTGGCGTCGGCGTAGGCCCGCAGGGCCTCCTCCGCCTTGCCCTCCAGCCGGGACGGGACCGTGACCTGGAGGGTCACGAGGAGGTCGCCCGTCGAGCCGTCGCGCCTGCCGATGCCGCGCCCGCGCACCCGCAGCACCCGGCCGCTCGTCGTGCCCGGCGCCACCTTCACCGACACCCGCCCGTCGAGGGTCGGCACGCTCAGTGTGGCGCCCAGCGTCAGTTCGGGAAAGGTCACCGGCAGCGCCAGCGTCAGATCGTCACCCTCTCGGCCGAACACCGGATGCGGGGTGACGTGTACTCGCACGTAGAGATCGCCTGCGGCGGCGCCTCGCCTGCCGGGCTCGCCCTGCCCGGAGAGTCGAATGCGTTGTCCGTCGGTGACGCCGCTGGGAATGCGCACCGTCAGCGTCCTGGTCTGGGTGCTGACGCCCTCGCCGCCGCACTCGGGACAGGGGTCGTCGATCAGCTTGCCGGTGCCCCGGCAGTCACGGCACGGCTCGCTGAACGCGAAGGCGCCCTGACTGCGGGTGACCAGTCCCGCTCCCGAACACGTCGGACAGGTCCTCGGCGAGGTCCCCGGCCGCGCACCCGAGCCGTGACAGGTGGTGCAGGCCGCCGGGCTGGACAGTCGCAGCGGAACGGTGGCGCCCCGGATCGCCTCGACGAAGTCGAGACGGATCTCGGTCTCCACGTCCGCGCCGCGCTGCGGTCGGGCGCCGCCCTGCTGGGCGCCACGCTGTTTGCCGAAGAGGCCGCCCAGGATGTCGCCGATGCCGCCCGCTCCGCCTGCCGCGCCGCCGCCCCGGTTGGCGAACATGTCGCTGAAGTCGAAGGTGCTGTTGCCGAAGCCCTCGAAGTTGTTGGGGCGGAAACCGCCGCCGCCGGAACCACCGAAGAGCCTGCGCGCCTCGTCGTACTGTTTGCGCTTCTCCGAGTCGGAGAGGACCCCGTAGGCCTCGGACACGGCCTTGAACCGGGCCTCGGCCTTGGTGTCACCGGGATTCGCGTCCGGGTGCAGCTCCCTGGCCAGCTTGCGGTACGACCGCTTCACCTCGTCAGAGGACGCGTCGGGAGGGACGCCCAACTCCGCGTAGAAGTCCTTCTCGATCCAGTCTCTCGCGCTCATTCGGACGTCCCCCCTTCTCCGATCAGTCTTCCTTGTCAGCCGACTCGCCGACAGGGTCGGACGACGAATCGGCTCGCTGATCCGCCGACGACGTCTCGGCCGCCGCAGGCTCGGCTGCGCCGGGCGCCGCGGCCTCGTAGTCGGTGACCGCCACCAGAGCGGGTCGCAGGACGCGGTCGCCGAACCGGTAACCGCGTCGTAGGACCGTGGTCACGGTCGGCCCGGACACGTCGGGGGACGTGTCGTGCTGCACCGCCTCGTGTGTCGTCGGGTCGAACGGCTCGTTCACCTCGCCGAAGGGTTCCAACCCCGACTTGGTGAGCGTCCCGATCAGCTTGTCCGCCACCGCGCGGAAGGCCCCGGTCAGATCGCCGTGGGCCTCGGCCCGCTCGAGGTCGTCCAGCACCACCAGGAACTCGGCCGCGAGCTGCGCCCGCCCCGAGACCGCTACGGCCTCCCGATCGCGGTCGACCCGCTTGCGGTAGTTCGCGTACTCGGCGTTCAACCGCTTGAGGTCGGCGGTGCGATCGGCGAGCTGACGGGTGAGGTCCTCCCACTCGGCCTGCACCGGGTCGGCGGCACCCGACGGCGCGGAGGCCGTCTCGGCCGCCGCCTCCGCAGCCTCAGCCGCTGCCGTGAGATCGGCGACGTCGTCCTCGGTGGGGAAGACCGGCTGATCGGCCGCCGCGTCGGCGGACTCGGTCACCGCGTCCGCCCCGGCGCCCGGAGCCGCCGTCGTCGCGTCGGCGGATTCCTCGGACGGCGCTGCCTGCTTGTCGGACGTCGCCTCGGCGGGCTCGGACACACGCACCTCTCCGGTCTGGGGGTCGATGCGACGGCGGTCGTGAAACGCGAACCGCGGCTGCTCCGTCCCGCCGTCGTTCTCGCCGGTCTCCGCTCGGTCCGCGGAACTCACTTCTTGTCCTTGTCGTCCTCGTCGACGATCTCGGCGTCCACGACGTCGTCCTTCTGCGCCCCGGCGCCTGCCCCGCCGGGTGCCTCGGCGCCCTCGGCGCCGGGAGCGCCCGCGGCGGCTCCGGATTCGGCGTAGAGCGCCTGTCCGAGAGTCTGGGACTCGGTGGCCAGCTTCTCCACCGCCGTGCGGATCGCGGCGACGTCGGTGCCCTTGAGCGCCTCCTTGGCCTCGGTGACGGCCGAGGTGACCTTCTCCTTGGCGTCGGCGGGCAGCTTCTCGTCGTTGTCCTTGATGAACTTCTCGGTCTGGTAGACGAGGGTCTCCGCCTGGTTGCGGACCTCGGCCTCCTCGCGACGCTGCTTGTCGTCCTCGGCGTGCGCCTCGGCCTCCTGCATCATCCGGTCGATCTCGTCCTTGGGCAGAGCCGAGCCGCCGGTGATGGTCATCGACTGCTCGTTGCCGGTGCCCAGGTCCTTCGCGGACACGTGCACGATGCCGTTGGCGTCGATGTCGAAGGTGACCTCGATCTGCGGCAGGCCGCGCGGCGACGGCGGCAGGCCGATCAGCTCGAACATGCCGAGCTTCTTGTTGTAGGCGGCGATCTCCCGCTCGCCCTGGAAGACCTGGATCTGCACCGACGGCTGGTTGTCGTCCGCGGTGGTGAAGATCTCCGAGCGCTTCGTGGGGATCGTCGTGTTGCGCTCGATGAGCTTGGTCATGACGCCGCCCTTGGTCTCGATGCCCAGGGACAGCGGGGTGACGTCGAGCAGCAGGACGTCCTTGACCTCGCCCTTGAGGACGCCCGCCTGGAGCGAGGCGCCGACCGCGACGACCTCGTCCGGGTTCACGCCCTTGTTGGGCTCGCGTCCGCCGGTGAGCTCGGTGATCAGCTCGCCGACGGCGGGCATCCGAGTGGAGCCGCCGACGAGGACGACGTGGTCGATGGCCGAGACCGAGATGCCCGCGTCCTTGATGACGTTCGAGAACGGCGCGCGGCAGCGGTCGAGCAGGTCCGAGGTGATGCGCTGGAATTCGGCGCGGGAGAGCGTCTCGTCCAGGAACAGCGGGTTCTTCTCGGAGTCGACCGTGATGTAGGGCAGGTTGATCGTGGCCGTCGACGAGGAGGACAGCTCGATCTTGGCCTTCTCGGCGGCCTCGCGCAGCCGCTGCATGGCCATCTTGTCCTTGGTCAGGTCGATGCCCTGCGAGGACTTGAACTTCTCGACGAGCCAGTCGACGACCCGCTGGTCCCAGTCGTCACCACCGAGGAGGTTGTCACCCGAGGTGGCGCGGACCTCGACGACGCCGTCGCCGATCTCCAGCAGGGACACGTCGAACGTGCCGCCACCGAGGTCGAAGACCAGGATGGTCTGTTCCTTCTCGCCCTTGTCCAGGCCGTAGGCCAGCGCGGCCGCGGTCGGCTCGTTGACGATGCGGAGCACGTTGAGGCCCGCGATCGTCCCGGCCTCCTTGGTGGCCTGCCGCTGGGCGTCCTCGAAGTAGGCGGGCACGGTGATCACGGCGTCGGTGATCTCCTCGCCGAGGTATGCCTCGGCGTCTCGCTTCAGCTTCTGGAGGGTCCTGGCGCTGATCTCCTGCGAGGTGTACTTCTTGCCGTCGATCTCCACGGTCCAGTCGGTACCCATGTACCGCTTGACCGATCGGATCGTCCGGTCGACGTTGGTGACGGCCTGGTTCTTGGCCGACTGACCGACCAGCACCTCGCCGTTCTTCGCGAACGCGACGACCGACGGCGTCGTCCGCGAACCCTCGGAGTTCGCGATGACCGTCGGTTCACCGCCCTCCAACACGGCGACAACCGAGTTGGTCGTACCGAGGTCGATACCGACCGCACGCGACATCGAGGAACCTCCAGCTAAAGACGTGATCTGTCCGAGCCTGAGCGGCTCACGCTCAAGTCTGACAGACCTTTCGGCCCACGCAAGCGACTTGAGCGAGTCGCGCTCAATCTTCCTGCCTGTGAACGCAGGATAGCGGTGGGAGGTTCCCGTGTCCGTCCGCCGCCGAACGCGAGGAGACGCGGATCACCGTCCCCGCGGCGCGGCCCGCCCGCCTCGGTCGCGCCTCAGACCAGCCCGCGGACCAGTCGAAGGTCCTCGGTGTGTCGGTACCAGATCCACTTGTTGACCGGACGGGCATGGGTCACGCCGTCGCGGACCACGCGCGTCGGCAGACAGCCGATCTGCACCGCCCGACCCGCCGCCGACGCGCCGCGCCCGCCGAAGAGGCTGCGTCGCACGGTCCGCACCAGCAGGCCCTCACCCGCGCCGGGGTCCGGCGTGACCTCCAGCCTGCCTGCCTGACCGCGCAGCACCAGCTCGTCGTCGCAGTACGCGACCCCGCGCAACGGCCCGAGGACGCCCCGGCCGAGCAGCACGCCGCCGACGTCGTCGCGGATCAGGGGCACCCGATCCGGGTCGCCGGAGAGGGCGAGATCCAGGGCGCGGCCCGGGTCGCGCGCGGGCAGTCCCCAGAGATCGGCGACCACCGAGGAGGCCTCGGCGGGCACGTAGCCGACGGCCACCGAGCCCAGCAGCTCGCGGCGCAGGAGTCGCAGCACCACGGCGGCGAGATCGGCGTCGGTCCCGTGCACGAGCAGCCTGGCTTCGGGGAGTCCCGTCAGCAACGGGTCGATCTCGGACTTCCCAGGCGTAGCGCTCACTCGATGCAGTGATATCTCGCTACGCTCAGTGAGGCCGGGGAACTCGTTGTTTCCGCAGGCCAGTGCGACCACAGCCACCATTCGCTCCTGGTTTACCCTCGTTCACCGGCATTGCCCGTTCAGGCTGGTTGGAGAATCCATATGCCCGCGATCGTGCTGATCGGCGCCCAATGGGGCGACGAGGGCAAGGGTAAGGCCACCGACTTGCTCGGTGGGAGTGTGCAGTGGGTGGTGCGGTACCAGGGCGGCAACAACGCCGGGCACACCGTGGTCCTGCCCGATGGTCAGGACTTCGCCCTGCACCTCATCCCGTCCGGCATCCTCACCCCGCGGATCACGAACGTGATCGGCAACGGCGTGGTCATCGACCCCGCCGTGCTGCTGGAGGAGCTGGCCGGACTCGAAGGTCGCGGAGTGGACACCTCGAAGCTGCTCATCTCCGCCGACGCGCACCTGATCATGCCGTATCACGTCGCCATCGACCGGGTCACCGAGCGTTACCTGGGCAAGGCGAAGATCGGCACCACCGGGCGGGGCATCGGGCCCGCCTACCAGGACAAGATCGCCAGGGTCGGTGTCCGGGTCCAGGACCTCCTCGACGAGAAGATCCTGCGCCAGAAGGTGGAGGCGGCCCTGGAGTTCAAGAACCAGGTGCTGGTGAAGGTCTACAACCGCCGGGCACTCGACCTCGAGGAGGTCGTGAACGATGCCCTGGAGTACGGCGCCCGCTTCGCGAGTCGCATCGCCGACACACGGCTGCTGCTCAACCAGGCGCTGGAGCGTGACGAGACCGTGCTGCTGGAGGGTTCGCAGGGCACGCTGCTCGACGTCGACCACGGCACGTATCCCTTCGTGACCTCCTCCAACCCGACCTCGGGCGGGGCGTCGGTCGGCTCGGGCATCGGCCCGACCCGGATCGGCACGGTGATCGGCATCGTGAAGGCCTACACCACCCGGGTCGGCTCCGGCCCGTTCCCGACCGAGCTGCACGACGAGATGGGCGAGCGGCTCCGCAAGACCGGCGGCGAGGTCGGCGTGACCACCGGCCGGTCCCGCCGGACCGGCTGGTTCGACGCGGTGATCGCCCGATACGCGCAGCGGGTCAACGGCATCACCGACTTCTTCCTCACCAAGCTCGACGTGCTCTCCGGGTTGGAGAGGGTGCCGGTGTGCGTCGGCTACGAGATCGACGGCAGGCGGGTCGACGACATGCCGATGACGCAGACCGACGTCCATCACGCCGTCCCGGTGTACGAGGAGCTGCCCGGCTGGTGGGAGGACATCTCCCACTGCCGCAGCTACGAGGAGCTGCCCGCCGCCGCCCGCGCCTACGTGGAGCGGCTGGAGGAGCTGTCCGGGGCACGAGTCTCGGCCATCGGCGTCGGGCCGGGCCGGGAGCAGACCATCCAGCGGCATTCGCTGCTGGGCGGCTGACGGGCCAGGTCGCCGACGATCGGACGGCGGGTCACGGCCCGCCGTCCGCCTGCGGGAGTTCGCCGTCCGCCTGCGGGGGCCCTCAGCGGTTTCGCCAGGAATTGGAGAGCGCCGCCTCTTCGAGGTCCAACTCGCGTAGCACGCGCCGCAGCACCTCGTCGTCGATTCGTCCGCTGTCCCGCCAGCTGATCAGCTCCACCCGCTGGGCGTCGATCAACTGGCGGCGGAGCCGGGTGAACAGTCGTTGAGAGTTCTCCTGCCGTTCCGACTCGCTCTGGCCGAGCAGTCGGATGGCCTCGTCGCCCGCCAGCCGGACGCTGGTGCGCAGCCTGCGGGCGACCTTCTCCGCCTCGGCCTCGCTGGGGAAGTCCTCCTGCGCGATCAACACGTCGAGTCGACGCAGTGCCGCGTTTATGGCGCTGCGTCGCGCCTCGATCTCGCTCGCCGCGTCCTGCTCCTCCTCCGTCGGATCGCTCACGCCGAGCCGCCTGATGAGCCACGGCAGTGTCAACCCCTGCACGAACAGGGTGCCGACGGTGACCACGAAGGCGGTCAGCTGGATCGAGTCCCTGGCCGGGAACGGGCTGCCGTCCAGCGTGGTCAGCGGCACGGCTCCCGCCGCGGCGAGGGTGACGACGCCCCGCATGCCGGTCCAGGACATCACCATGACCTCGCGCCAGGATGGTCGCCGTCGCCCGTTGGTCGGACCGAGGAGCCACGAGACCACCGGGAGGTAGGTCGTGCCGAACAGCCAGACCATCCTGATGAGGATGGCCGCCGCCAACAGGAGGAAGGACGCGCCGATCAGTTGCAGCAGGTCGCGGCCCTCGTCCCGCAACGAGGCGATGACCGTCCGCAGGGTCAGGCCGATCAGCGAGAACACGACGCACTCCAGCAGGAGGTTCACCGCCCGCCAGATGGTCTGCACCTCCAGGCGCTCCCGCGCACCCAGCTTGTGTGAGTGGTGGCCGATGTGCAGGCCCGCGGCGATCACGGCGAGCACCCCGGACCCGTGGAACTCCTCGGCCAGTCCGTAGGCGCCGAACGGCAGCACGATGCTCATCGCCGTGCCCACCCGGCCCGCCGCGTCGCTGCCGGACATTCGTTCCCAGGCCAGCCGTACGCCGACGGCGAGCACGAGACCGACCAGCAGGCCGATGACCACGGCCTGGGCGAAGATCAGGAAACCGCCGGAGAGCGTCGTCGCCGCGCCCAGCGCCGCGGCCAGCGCGATCCGATAGATGGTCAGCGCGACGGCATCGTTGATCAGACTCTCGCCGGTCACCACCGTCATCAGTCGTCGGGGCAGGGCCATCCGGCGGCCGACGGAGGCGGCGGTCACCGCGTCGGGCGGGGCGAGCACCGCGCCGAGCACGAACGCCGCGGCCAGCGGCAGGTGCAGGATGAGCAGGTCGGCGAGCAGGCCGAGGATGACGGCCGTGACCACCACGAGGACCACGCCGAGCTGCAGGATCGGCCGTACGCTGCCCTTGAGGCTGATCAGCGACGAGTCCAGCGCCGCCGTGTACAGCAGCGGCGGGAGCACGACCGTCAGCAGCAGGTCCGGATTGATCACGAACTCGGACAGTCCGGGGATCAGGGAGACCAGCAGCCCGACCCCGACGAGCAGCAGCGGGGCGATCAGGTTGTTCCGTTTGGCGAAGGCCGTCACCAGCAGGGCGCAGAAGAGCACCACCAGCAGCTGGCCCACGCCTGCTCACCGCCTTCCGACGCTCACGACGCACCGACCGTAAACGGGAACCCGAGTCCCCGCCGGGTGGCTCGGCGCGCGTCGCCCCGGGGTAGCAGGCCGCCGCGGGGACGACGGAACTACGCTGCTCGGCGTGCGAATCCTGGTTATCGGTTCCGGTGCCCGCGAACACGCGATCCTGCTTGCGCTGTCGCAGGACCCCGCCGTCACCGCCTTGGCCGTCGCCCCGGGCAACGCGGGGATCGCCGCGCTCGCCGAGACGCTGGGGGTCGACGCGGCCGATCCCGCCGCCGTCGTCTCCGCCGCGACGAACTGGGCCGCCGACCTCGTCGTCGTCGGCCCGGAGGTTCCGCTGGTCGCGGGGCTCGGCGACGCTCTGCGCGCCGCGGGCGTCGCCTGCTTCGGCCCGACGAAGGCCGCCGCCGCCATCGAAGGCTCCAAGGCCTTCGCCAAGGACGTCATGGCGGCGGCGAAGGTCCCGACCGCGCACAGCGAGGTGGTCGACAACCCCGCTCACCTGGACGCGGCTCTCGGCCGGTTCGGCCCGACCTGGGTCGTCAAGGACGACGGGTTGGCGGCGGGCAAGGGCGTCGTGGTGACCCGCGACGTGGACGAGGCCCGCGCGCACGCCTTGACCCTGCTGGACGGCGGACACCCGGTGCTGCTCGAGGAATTCCTCGACGGCCCGGAGGCCTCGCTGTTCTGCCTGGTCGACGGCGCCACGGTGGTGCCGCTGCTGCCTGCTCAGGACTTCAAGCGCGTCGCCGACGGCGATACCGGGCCCAACACCGGCGGCATGGGCGCCTACGCGCCGCTGCCCTGGGCGGACGAGGGCCTGGTGGATCGAGTGGTCGCCGAGGTCGTGCAGCCGACCGTCGACGAGCTCGGCCGACGCGGGACGCCCTTCTCCGGACTGCTCTACGCGGGGTTGGCGCTGACGGAGGCCGGCCCCCAGGTGATCGAGTTCAACTGCCGCTTCGGCGACCCGGAGACGCAGGCGGTGCTCGCTCTGCTGCGCACACCGCTGAGCACCGTGCTGGCCTCGGTGGCGGCGGGCACCCTCGCGGATCTCCCGCCGCTGGAGTGGGCGCCGGGCGCGGCCGTCACCGTGGTGATCGCCGCCGAGGGCTATCCGGGCAGGCCGCGCACCGGCGACGTCATCAGCGGCAGCGAGGCCGACGGTGTGCTGCACGCGGGCACCCGGCGTCGTGAGGACGGCGCGGTGGTCTCCTCGGGCGGGCGGGTGCTCTCGGTGGTCGGCACGGGCGCCGATCTCGCCGAGGCCAGGGACGACGCCTACCGACGGGTGGCGGGGGTGCACATCACCGGCTCGCACCACCGGGGCGACATCGCCTCGGCGGCCGTGCGCGGGGAGGTCGCGGACCCGGCACGGTCGAACGTCTGACCGAGGTCGGCCGCGCGAGCCGCGGCGCGCATGTGCCGGCGGCCGAGGCACTGGGCGGCCGACCCGCTCGGCGGGTCGGAGCGCTCCGACACCCCGGCATCACGACGATCCGCGCTCGGCGGCCTGCGGATTCGGCGGCCCGGTCGTCGGCGTGCGGCGGCTCGGCCGCTCGTGATGGTCTGGCTGTGATCGGGCTCGCGAGCGGGCCGGTCGTCGTCGATCGCTCGGTGATCGGCGTTCGGACCGGTGATTCGCGCCTCATCGTGAGCCCTTTGGCGGCGGGCTGACCGTCGATCGCGTCGGGACCGCCCGTTCGAGCTGCGAATATTAACTTAAGGTGAACCCGACCGCAGCGCGACGACACAGAGGATCTCATGACGACAGACAGGCGACCACGTCCAGCCGGGGCCTTGTTCCATGAGAAGAGGTACCCGCCGCTGTGGCTTCGGTTGGTCGTCCTGTTCAGCGGTCTGACGACGATCGCCGCGGGCGTCCTGTCCTATACGACCGGTGACGAGGGGCCGGCGGGGGCCATCGTCGCGGCGCTCATCGGCCTGCTGATCGTCGCCGTGCTCCTGCCGGTGGCGGGCGTCGTGCTGGTGGCGGACGACATGCTGCTGCTCAGCCTGCGTCCCTTCAACCGTCGCACCATCGCGGCCGCCGACATCAGCGACGTGGAGCAGCTCGGCGAGGTCTCCGGCATGTTCTACGGCGGTGTGGGCTGGCGACGGACCAGGTCCGGGCGGGTGCTGATCATGGGTCGGGGAACACGCGTGCGGGTCAGGACGACGTCGGGTGAGGACTATGTCGTCGTCACCCGGCGCGCGGACGAGCTGCTGGACGCGCTGCGCAGGATCGCGCGCTGACGAGGAGGAACGGCGGCCGGCGCGGGCGAGCGGACCCGCCGCGCCGGACAGCCGAGCCGAACCCGGACGTGCTGAGCGCCGGACCCGCCGAGTGCCGCCCGCCCGAGCCGCGCCGAACGCGCCGGGTCAGCCGCGGTCCAACCACGGGCCGAGCCTGCGCAGCGCCTCGGCGACGTCCTCCGTCGAGCCCGCCACCGACATGCGCACGAACCGCCCGCCGTCGACGGGATCGAAGTCGATGCCCGGCACGACGGCCACCCCCGTGTCGGCCAGCAGCCGCTCGCAGAACCCCATGCTGTCGTCGGTGAGATGCGATACGTCGGCGTAGACGTAGAACGCGCCGTCGGCGGGGGCGATCCGGGCGATGCCCAGCTCGGCCAGTCCGCGCAGCAGCAGGTCCCGATTCGTGCGGTAGCGCACGACCTGTGCGTCGGCCTCCGCGTAGCTCTCCGGGGTGAACGCGGCGAGCGCCGCCTGCTGGGCGAGCGAGGACGGGCAGACGGTGAAGTTGCCTGCCAGCGCGGCGACGGCCGACCGCAGGCCCTCGGGCACCAGCGCCCAGCCCAGCCGCCAGCCCGTCATCGACCAGTACTTCGAGAAGGAGTGCACGACGACGGCGTCGGGGGTGAACTGCCGGGCCGAAGCGGTCCGGGCGCCGTAGGAGATGCCGTGATAGATCTCGTCGCTGATCAGCCGCACGCCGTTGATCCCGCACCAGTCGGACAGCGCGCGAAGCTCCTCGGGGCTGACCACGCTGCCGCTCGGATTGGCCGGGCTGGCCACGATCAGCCCGCGCACCGGCTCGTCCAGCGCCGCCAGCATGGCCGCCGTCGGCTGGAATCGCGTCTCCGGCCCGGTGGGCAGTTCGACGACCTCGCAGCCCAGCGCCCGCAGGATGTTGCGGTAGGCCGGGTAGCCGGGGCGGGCCAGCGCCACCCGGTCCCCGGCCTCGAAACAGGCGAGGAAGGCGAGCAGGAACGCACCCGAGGCGCCCGAGGTGATGACGACCTCCTCCGGGTCGACGGTCAGGTCGTACCGAGTCCGGTAGTGACCGGCGACGGCGGTCCGCAGCTCACGAGTGCCGAGCTGTTCGGTGTAACCGAGGGAGGTGGTGGCCAGCGCCTCGGCGGCGGCGGCGCGGACCGGGCCGGGTGCGGGAGTGGACGGCTGTCCGGCGACGAGCGACACCACGTCGCCGTGCTCCCTGGCTCGTCGTGCGGCGGCCGAGACGACGTTCATCACGTAGAACGGCGGAACCTGCGCCCGGGTCGCGGCGCGCAGTGGATCGAGGGCTGCTGACATGGGAGTCAGGTTAGGTCTTGCCCGCCTGACCCGGGGCGGGCGTGGTGCGGACGTCCGTCGGGACCGACGTCGTGCACCGCTGTCTCGCCGTCGAGATCGGCCCGCCCTCGCGGCGCGGCAGGCGCCGGCTCGCCCCTGTCGCCTGCCCGGGGTCGGCGCCTGCCGCGCGACTCCCGCCTGCCGAACGCCGCCGCGCCGCCTGCCGCCGCGGCGGAGACCCGTGGTGTCGGCTGTCACGCCGCCCTCTCCGTGTGGTCCTCCGCCGGCCGGGATCGGGGATGCCCTGAGCTTTCCCTGAAGTCTGGAGTCGAGTCCGCGTTCCCGCCTCGGCTCGTGCGAAGCTGGAGAGGCGGCGCTCCCGCGCCGTGGAATGGAGGCTCTTTCGTGTCGACTGTGTGGAAGGTCGTCGGCGTCCTGCTCGTCGTCTGGCTGGCACTCTCCGTACTGGGCGCCGTCGTCAAGGGACTGTTCTGGCTGGCGATCGTGGGCGGCGTGCTGTTCGTGATCACGGCGGCGGTGGGGGCGATCAAGAGCGGCGGTAAGAAGCAGCTCCCGTAGCCCGCGTCCGACTCGGCCCGGGCGTGTCCGGGACGGATGCGATCGGCGGACTCCCCGGCGTACTCCGGCACGATCCCGCCCGGCGGGATCGGTGTGTCGGTCGCCGGGCTGGGCGGGACGCCCCCCGGCGCCGGACGCCGCTTCGGGAACGGCTTCGCCGAGCGCGGGTCGCCGTGCGACCCTGCTCGGCGAATCTGGTCTCAGGCGAGGACGCCCAGCTCCGCCAACCGGCCGCGGATGCCCGCCGCGCTGCTCCAGGCCTCGGCCCACAGACCCGCGGTCCTGGCACCGACCACGTTCGCCTCGCGGTCGTCCAGGAAGAGACAGTGCCCGGGTTCGGTGTCGAGTCGTTCGACCAGCCCCCGCCAGATCTCCGGGTCCGGCTTCGCGATACGCAGGTCGCCCGAGAAGACGAGCGTCTGGAAGTGGCGAGTCCACGGCTGCTGCTCGGCGGTCCGCGCGAAGCTCGTCGGTGCGTTGGAGAGCAGCGCTAACGGCACGCCGCGCTCGTCCAGCTCCGCGAGCAGCCGCTCGGTCTCGGCGTCGGTGTGGAGCCAGCCCGCGATGTCGATGCGGGTCAGCGTGGCGGAGACGTCCTCGGTGACCTCGACGCCCAGCCGATCGCCCACGGAGCTCCAGTAGTCGAGATCCGAGCAGCCTCGGTCGTACGGATCACGAGCCGCCCAGTAGGCCGCTTCGAACCGCGTCGGGTCGACTCCGAGGATCGCGGCGAGGTCGGGCAGTGCCGTCGTGCGGCGGCTGATCACCTCGCCGTAGTCGAATACCACCCAGCGGATGTCGGTCTCCGTGGTGGGCATGGCGTCCTCCAGTTGGTCTCGGCGTGGTCTCGTGCTCGTGGGCCTTCATCCTCGCGGAGACGAGGGCGGTCGTCCGCCCGAGGCTTGCCTCCGGAAGGGCTGAGGCGAAGGGGCGCGGGTGCTCGGGCGGCGGCTCGCCGCAGCGCATGGCGCCTCGCCGCAAGGGCACCGGGCGGCGCGTCAGCGGGCGATGCGCCGTAGCACCGTGCGCAGGTCGCCTCGGGTGACGTCTCGATGCGTGACGAAGCGGACCCGCCCGGCCATGGGGGTGGCCAGGACGCCCTGACTCGCCAGCTGTTCCAGCGTGGATCTGACGTCGGCGACCGAAGCGAGCACGATGTTGGTCTGCGGCTGGTCGACCTCCCATCCCAGCTCGACCAGCCCCTTGGCCAGGAAGGTCGCGTTGGCGTGATCCCGTTCCAGCTGATCGAGGCGGTCCAGCGCCACCAGGCCCGCCGCCGCGAGGACGCCGCCCTGCCGGACACCGCCGCCGAGCATCTTGCGCACGCGGCGGGCCTCGGCGATGAACTCGGCGGAACCGGCGATGACCGATCCGACGGGTGCCCCCAGCCCCTTGCTCAGGCAGACCTGAACGGTGTCGACGCCGACGGTCAGTGCCGCGGGCGGCACCTCCATCGCGATCGCGGCATGCCACAGCCGGGCCCCGTCCAGATGCACACGCAGCCCGCCGGCGGCCGCCGCCGACACGAGCAGCGCGTGCTCGTCGGGCGGCGTCACGATCCCGCCCGCGGCGTTGTGCGTGTTCTCCAGGCAGAGCAGCGTGGTGCGCAGCGAGTAGTACGGCCCCTCGGCCGACGCCGCCTCGGTGACGTCCGACGGCGAGATGCGCCCGGCTCCGTCGGTCCACGGCAGGGTGCGGGGCATCCCGCCCGCCAGCCAGGCGGCGGTGCCCAGCTCGTTGTGCAGCACGTGGGAGTGCTCGGCGGCGAGGAAGACGTCGCCCCGCCGGAGATGGAGCATCAGCGCGATGGCGTTGCCCATGCAGCCGGTCGGCACCCACAGCGCGGCAGCCGTGCCGAGCAGACCCGCCACCCGCTCCTCCAGCGCACGCATGGTCGGGTCGCCGTCGAGGACGTCGTCGCCCACCTCGGCGTCGGCCATGGCGCTGCGCATGGCCTTGTCGGGGCGGGTGACGGTATCGGAACGGAGATCGATAGGCGGTAGTTTGGTCACGAACAGATCACACCACAGCCGGAAGTTCGGTGCGAAGATGGCGTTGCGCCGGAGGTTCGCCGTCGGCGGGCGATGGTCCGGCACGGCGGTCCGCGCGCCCGACGCGACACCCTCGGATGCGACGGCGTCCACCGACCGCGAGCCGCTTCGAGCGGGCCGGCTCGGCGAGTCGGACGTGTACATGCAACCGTCTGACGCGGATGTTCCGTCTGAAGACAGAGAGACCAGGAGCGGAGAGTTCCGCGTGGATCAGCGTGAGGAGCAGGAGTTCGCGACGTACTTCGCGGCTCGGCGGGAGGCGGTGCGTCGGATGGCATATCTGCTGTGCGGCGACTGGCACCGCGCTGACGACCTCGCCCAGACTGCCTTCGTGACGCTGCACCGGCGGTGGCACAAGATCCGTGACCGGGAGGCGTTGGACGCCTACGTCCGCCGGGTCGTGGTCCGGGCGATGATCGACGAGACGCGGCGGCCGTGGCGACGAGAGCACTTCGTCGAGCAGCTGCCGGACCAGCCGGACAGCGCGCCGGGGACGGCGGACCGGGTGACCACCAGACAGACCCTGCTGGCCGGGCTTCAGCAGGTGGCGCCGCGACAGCGCGCCGTGCTGGTGCTGCGGTTCCTGGAGGGACTGGACGTGTCGGGCGTGGCGGCGGTGCTCGGCTGCACCGAGGGCACGGTGAAGAGCCAGACCGCCCGAGGTCTGGAGTCGCTGCGGAACGTGCTCGGCGATGCTTTGGATGATCTGAGGTCGGCATCATGAGCTGGACGGCCGTCCGGTGCCGCGAGGAGGTGAGTTCGGATGGATGAGAAGAAGCTGTCCGGGCTGTTCCAGGATGCGGTCGGCGATGCGCCACCCGCCTCGTTCGACGAGCAGGACATCGTGCGCACGTCGCACCGGGTGACCGTACGGCGGCGGATGGCGGCGGCAGGCGGCTCGGTGCTCGGCGTCGCCGTGTTGACCGGCGGACTGGTCTGGGGCGGACTGCTGCCCGGATTCGACGGGCCGGGACCTGCGGGACAACTGGCGCAGGAGGAGTCCGGCGAGGAGGACCCGAGGACCCCCAGCGTCATGGTGCAGCCGCTGCCCGGCGCGGACTCGTCTGCTCCGGACACCGGAGCGGAGCCGCCGATCAGCCGCGTCGAACCGGCGTTCCAACAGGGCTGCGGAGAGGCGGACCCGATGCTCGCGGGGTTGCTGGCCCAAGAGCTGCCCGCGGTCGCCGACGAGACGCCGCGGCCCGCCGACCTGGACTGTCTGCCCGGTGCCAGGGGAGTGAGCGTCGAGGTGCAGGACGACTCGGGCATCGGTGTTCTGTCGATCGTGCTGGCACCGGAGCCCGCTGGGAGCCCTACCGCCGCCGAGCTTCCGACGGACGGAGTGAACGCCTCCATCTCCACGGCGGACGGCGAGCTGCTGACGGTGACGGTGGAGCCCGGACAGGGCTCGGCCGACGCTCCGCATGCCGACGAGATCGGTGAGCTGCTGGCCCGGATCGCCGACCGCCTGTAGGGGGCGACCACAGGCCAGGACGGCCGGGCGTGGCCGCCGCGCGCGGCCGCCCGGCCGAAGCAGAGCGCCCGGCCGAAGTGTCGGGCGCCCGTAGCCATGATCGTCGTGGTGATTCCGGTGTCCGTCGCCGGTGATGGGGCGCCGAATCCGGTCCCGCGTCGCCGTGCCCGCCGACGGTGAGTGCCTGGTGGAGGCGATGCCGTGTCGGGTGGCGCCGTGTCGGGCCGCCCGACGGCGGACCGACGGCTCGGTGCCGGGGACCGCGGGCGGCTGCCGCGTCGCCGGCCGTCGGCGCCCGGGCCGGGCATCGGATCCCCGTCGTCGGCACCCCTGTCGTCGGGGCCCCGTCATCGGCTCGCGGCGCCGAACGGGGGACCACCGTGTCCGATCGGCGGTCGAGCCGTCAGGCCGTCGCGGTGACGTGAGGTCGGCTCGGCGGCTGTCTCGAACCGTGCGCCTGAGCCATGCCGTGCCTGCTCGATGCCTGCCCTGTGATTCGTCCCGACATCCTCTTCCGCCTGGCCGAGGATTCCGGAGCGGCGTCCGGCAGACACGTGGTCCTCGCCTCGCTGTGTCGTGCCGGCTGTCGACCGCCTGTCCGCAGCCGATCGATCCTCGCGCCCGCTCCCCTCGGGATCGCGTCCGGTCGGGATCGAGGCACCGGGCGTCGCGCTGGTGACGAGTCGCTCACCACACCGACGCATGGTGTGCTGATCTGCGGCTTCACCCCGTTCCCCTGCGGGCTTCATCCGGATGTTCGGCCCGCGGGTCGGGCCGCGACCCTCGCGTCCGTTACGCTCGATCGCGAAATAATGGTACGGCCGTACAGGAATGTGGAGGGGTTTCGATGGCATGGCTGGTGTTGATCATCTCCGGCATGTTCGAGGCGGGCTGGGCGATCTCCCTGAAGCTGTCGAACGGCTTCTCCCGGCTGTGGCCGACGGTGAGCTTCGCGGTGCTGGCCGTCGTCAGCTTCGGCGGTCTCGCCTGGGCGCTGCGCGAACTGCCCGTCGGCCCGGCCTACGCGGTCTGGACGGGCATCGGCGCCTCGCTGACGGCGATCATCGGCATGATCTGGCTCGGCGACTCCGTGTCCACCCTCAAGATCGTCTCGCTGGTGCTGATCGTCGCCGGGATCATCGGCCTCAACCTCGCGGGCGGCGGACACTGACGCCGTCGCCGCACCATCGGCCGACTCGGCGACGTTCACCCGCATGGCAGCATGGCCCCTTCACACGCATGTGTCCCGGCGGCGGAGGCCCGATGACGAGCGCGAGCACCCCCAAGGGGGAACGACGCAGGCAGGCCTTGGTTCAGGCGGCGGCCGACCTGCTGATCGAGGGCGGCTTCGAGGTCGTGCGGCACCGAGCCGTGGCCGAGCGGGCAGGCGTCCCCCTGGCCTCGACCACCTATTACTTCTCCTCGCTGGACGACCTCCTCGCCGAGGCCGTCAGACACACCGCTCACGTCGAGCTGACCGCCGCGCGGGACCGGCTCGGCGAACTGGCCGAGCGCCGCCGCAGCGTGGACACGGTGGTCGAGCTGATGCTCGACCTGCTGCTGGGCTCCGCCACCCGAGGATCGCAGTCGGAACTCATCCTCGTGCGCTACGAACGACTGGTCACCACCGGTCGCAGGCCCGCCCTGGCTCCGTTGATCCGAGAACTGGGCCACGACCTCAGCGACTTGCTCGCCGAGGCCTTCGCCCGTTCCTCGATGCCCGTCGACCGGTCAGGCCTGGCCCGGTTGATCGCGCTGGTCGACGGCGCGGTCGTCAACGCCTTGATCGACAGCGATCCCGACCCTCGCGCGGCGGCCAGGGAGATGCTGCGCGCCGAGCTGGCCCGGCTCTATCCGGATTCGTGATCGCCGCGGCCGGGGCCCGTGCCGCCCGCGAATCGGCCGCCGCGTGGTCACCGGCTGCCGGGCCGCTGGCTGCCCGGGGCCACTGACTGCCCGGTCGTTGGTTGCCCTGACGCTACGTCAGGGCGGCAGGCTCCCCGGTATGAAGCGCATCGTCGTGTTGTTCCTCGGCGCGGACTTCGCGTCGCTGCTCGGCAACTCCGTGATCGCCGTCGCCCTGCCCTGGCTGGTCTTCCAGCGGACCGGCGACGCCGCCGCGACGGGCACGGTCGCCGCCGTCACCGCCGTCCCGGCGCTGCTCGCCGCCTTCTTCGGCGGACTGCTCATCGACCGCTTCGGGCGCCGGAGGATGAGCATCCTCGCCGACCTCGGCAGTGCCGTGAGCGTCGCGGCGCTCCCCGTCGTGGACGCCGTGTTCGGCCTGGACCTCGGCCTGTTCATCCTGTTGGGCGTGCTCGGGGCGCTGTTCGACGTCCCCGGTCTCACCGCGCGGGACGCCCTGCTGCCGGACGTCGCCTCGGCGGGCCGCGTCGACCTCGATCGCCTGTCGGGCCTCCGCGAATCCCTGTTCGCCGTGTCCTTCCTGGCCGGCCCCGCGCTGGCCGGGCTGGCGTTGACTCTCTTCCCCATCGAGGCGGTGATCTGGTCGGCCGCGGTGATGCCCGCCCTGGCCGCCCTGTGCACCAGCCTGCTGCCGGCCGAGATCGACCGTGTGCGCGTCCCCGAGCACGGCGATGACGCCGCCGCGTCCGATGACGCCGCCGGGCCTGCCGCCGGACGCGACTCCCTCGGCCTGCTGGACGGGCTCCGGATCGTCCTCGGCTCCTCGCTGCTGTCGGCCCTGACCATCCTGAGCATCGGCTCCGTCCTGGTCATGGGGCCCTTGCAGGCCCTGGTGCTCCCCGTCCACTTCGCCGAGGCGGGCGACCCCGACCTGCTCGGCTACACCGTGAGCGCGATGGCCGTCGGCATGCTCGGCGGCTCGGCCGCCTACGCGGTGCTGGCCTCGCGGGTCAGCAGACGCGCCGTGTTCCTGCTCGCGCTCGCCTCCTGCACGGGCGGGCTCGCCGTCGCTGCCTTCCTGCCGCCCTTCTGGCTGCTGGCCCTCGGACTGCTCCTCGTCGGAGTCGGGTCGGGACTGTTGGGCCCGCTCGTGCCGGTGCTGTTCGCCGAGCGGGTCCCCGAGTCCTCGCGGGGGCGGGTGCTGGGTGTGCAGAATGCGGCGACGCTGGCCGCCATGCCCCTGGGAGTCATGGCGGCGGGCCTGCTGATCGAGACGGGGAGTCTGCGCACCGCCACCGCCGCCGTCGTGGGCGCGTGGCTGGTCGTCGTCGGCTACGCGATCCTGGCCAAGGGGATGCGCGACCTGGAGGCGCCCGCGGCGAAGCCGACGCCCACGGCTGAGCAGACACCCACGGCCGAGGAGACGCCCATGGTCGAGGCGTCAGCGGTCGAGGAGACCCCCGCGCTCGGACAGGCGCTCGTGGACGACGCGGCGGGAGGCCGGGGATGATGTTCACCATCGGAAGGCTGAGCGAGATCGCCGGGGTCTCGGTCCGCACCATCCGCCACTACCACCAGATCGGACTGCTGGCCGAGCCCGCCCGCGACGGTCACGGTCATCGGCGCTACGGCTCGGCCGAGTTGATCATGGTGCTGCGGGTGCGGCGGCTGGTCGAGATCGGCTTCGCGCTCCGCGAGATCGCCGACCTCCTCGACGCGCCGCCCGAGGTGCTGCGGGGATCGCTGGACGAACTCGACGCCGAACTGGCGAGCCGGCAGGAACACCTCGCCGCCCGCCGTGCAGCCCTGGCTCGCTTCCGAGAGCTCGACCACGATCCGCGGCTGCCCGAGTCCGTGGCGCGGGCACAGGCGATGATGCGCGACTGGGGGATGCCGCCCGCCGTGGTCGAGGCCGAGCGCGACGCGGTCCTCCTCGCCACGGCGATGCTGCGCCCGGCGACGGGTCCGGGCGCCCTCGCGGGCTCCGATACGACCGGCGACCCGTCCGAGGCGGCGGGGTCCGTCGAGCCCCCGCAGGTGAGGGCGCTCTTCGACGACGTCTACACCAGTCTGATCGGCGTGGACGGCGGCAGGCTGAGCAGACGGCTCTATCAGGAGATGGACGCCGTCCGGGACCTGCCCGCCGACCATCCCCGCGTCGACGCCCTGCTGGAGACCTCCATCGAGTTCCTGACCACGCACACGGCTCTGCTGCGGCGGCTGCGTGCCGAGCACTGGCAGGCGAGCGTCGCGTTCTCCGAGGCGACGGTCACCACCCTGTTCGAGGACTTCCTGCGCTCGATGCCGCCCGCCCACCTCCGGCTCGTCCGAACCCTGGGCCGATTCCTCGACGAACAGGATGCGGCGGAGCCCGACGCCGACTCCACCTGATCGACCGGACTCCCGGTTCGGCCGTCCGCCGGCCTGAAGACTCGCCGCGCCCGGCGGCCGTTCGGCCGTCCGTCGCCCAAACTCGATGATCTCGCGTGCAACCCGGCGGCCCGCCCGCCCGTGAGTAGGGGTGGTTCTGTGAGAGGAGAGCGATGCGAGCCGAGGAAGAGGAACAGTTCCGCGTCTTCGCCAGAGAGAAGGCGGCGGCCCTGCGCCGGACGGCCTACCTGGTCTGCGGCGACTGGCACCTCGCCGAGGACCTCGTCCAGACGGCGCTGATCAAACTGCACGGCGCGTGGTCACGGGTGCGGCGCCGCAGCACCGTCGATCGGTACGTCCGCACCGTGTTGATGCGGTGCTGGCTGGACGAGTACCGCCGCCCGTGGCGGCGCCGCGAGCATCGCGACGGCATCGTCCCCGAGGTCGCCGATCCGGCCGTCGACCCGGCCGCCGCCGGGCAGCGCCACTGGGCGAAGGGCGTGGTGCACCAGGCGCTCGCCCAGGTGCCGCCTCGGCAGCGGGCGGCTCTGGTGCTGCGGTACTTCGAGGATCTGTCGGTCGCCGAGGCCGCGGCGGTGCTGCGGTGCTCGGAGGGCACGGTCAAGAGCCAGACGTCCCGCGGGCTGACGGCGCTGCGGGATGCGATGGAACGCCAAGACGAGGACCTGCCTCGACTTGCCGTGGAAGGGATGGCGTGGTGAACGAGGACGAACTGCGAGAAGGCCTGCGGGCCGCCGTGGCGGGGGAGCCGCCGATGCGGCTGGACCCGGACCGGATGGCGGCGAAGGCGGAGATCCACACCCGGCGACGGCGGTCCATGGTCGGCGCGGCCGTCGGCACCCTCGCGGTGTTCGGCGCGGTCGCGATCGCCCCGGCGCTGACCGGGCAGGGCGGCGGGGAGACGATGTCGGCGGCGGCCTCCTCCTCGGCGCCGCCGCCGTCGAACCCGGAGGAGGCCGAGCGGCTGCTCGACCTGACCGACATGGAGAAGCTGGCGTTGTTGCCGGACGGGTTCGTGCTGGGAGAGCCGGAACTCGCCTGGCCGCCGGAGGGCACCTCGGCGCCCTACTACTCACGGGGGGAGCTCTACGAGCGCACCCAGGATCTCCGGCCGATCCTCGATGATCGGT
The DNA here is from genome assembly GCF_002234535.1 of Actinoalloteichus hoggarensis. Taxonomy (NCBI): domain Bacteria; kingdom Bacillati; phylum Actinomycetota; class Actinomycetes; order Pseudonocardiales; family Pseudonocardiaceae; genus Actinoalloteichus; species Actinoalloteichus hoggarensis. Next base: position 6,384,071 of record NZ_CP022521.1, on the reverse strand, counting down.
TCGCGCAGGTCATGCCGGACGCCTCGGTCGTCCATACTCAGCTCTTCGGGACGGCGGGCCTGGGCGACATCGACGACGGTGCCGACTCGGTCAGCACCAGCATCTTCTTCAACGACGAGCTGGGCGACGGCGGTGCGTTCGTCCAGGTGATGTCGGCAGGCCCCGATCCGATGGTGACGGAGTGCGGCCGGAAGGATCTCGCCTGCGGCCACCGGCTGCTCTCCGACGGCTCCGTGCTGATCGCCTCGGTCTACGACCCGAGAAGGGGCACGAAGCCCTCGGCGATCCAGCTCAACCATCTGCGCCAGGACGGCGAGGTGGTGCAGTTCTCCGCGTTCGACTACAACCCCACCGGCACCGGTGAGCAGGTCGCACGCGAGGAACCCGGCCTGAGCTGGGACCAGCTCATCACACTGGCCACCGACGAGTCGATCACGGTCTACTGACCCTCGCGGCGACGCGGCCGTGATCGGAGCCTGGGGCGAACCCGACACAGCGGGTGCGCCCCGGTGCCGTGCTCGGACCTCGCCGGGAACGACATGGCGAGAGGCCGCTGCCCGGCCCGCCTCACCGCCCGCCGCTCACCCCCGGACCCTTCGCGATCTCCGCCGCCCCGCATCACCTGCCGTCGCGCCCGCCCCCGTCGCGCCGCGGGCGAACCCGCTGTCCACGAGGCCTTAGGCTCTCCCGGTGACCGCGACACCACCCATCCCCAATGTCCTGGCCGCCCGCTACGCCTCGACGGACCTGGCCACCCTGTGGTCGCCGTCGCACAAGATCGTGTTGGAGCGCAGGCTGTGGCTCGCCGTGCTGAGCGCGCAGGCGGAGCTGGGCGTCGCCGTCCCCGAGACCGCCGTCGCCGACTACCGGCGGGTGCTCGATGAGGTCGACCTCGCCTCGATCGCCGAGCGGGAGCGCGTCAGCAGACACGACGTGAAGGCCAGGATCGAGGAGTTCAACGCCCTGGCCGGCCACGAGCAGGTCCACAAGGGGATGACCTCTCGGGACCTCACCGAGAACGTCGAGCAGTTGCAGATCCGGCTCAGCCTGCTGCACGTCCGCGACCGCGTCGTCGCCCTCCTCGCCAGGCTGGGCAGCCTGGCCGCCCAGCACTCCGAGCTGGTGATGGCGGGCCGCTCGCACAACGTCGCCGCGCAGGCCACCACGCTGGGCAAGCGCTTCGCCGGCGCCGCCGACGAGTTGCTGTGTGCGCTGGACCGCCTGGAGGACCTGCTCGGTCGCTACCCGCTGCGTGGGATCAAGGGCCCGATGGGCACCGCGCAGGACATGCTCGACCTGCTCGGCGGGGACGCGGATGCGCTCGCGACCCTGGAGGAGACCGTCGCGACCCACCTCGGCTTCGAGCGCGTGCTCACCAGCGTCGGTCAGGTGTATCCGCGTTCCCTGGACTTCGACGTCCTGACCTGCCTGGTGCAGCTGGCGGCGGCGCCGTCGAACCTGGCCACGACGGTGCGGCTGATGGCGGGCCACGAACTGGTCACCGAGGGCTTCAAGCCGGGGCAGGTCGGCTCCAGCGCGATGCCGCACAAGATGAACACGCGATCCTGTGAACGGGTCAACGGCCTGGCCGTGGTGCTGCGCGGCTACTCGTCGATGGTCGGCGAGCTGGCGGGCGACCAGTGGAACGAGGGCGACGTCTCCTGTTCTGTGGTACGGCGAGTCGCCCTGCCGGACGCCTTCTTCGCCTTCGACGGCCTGGTGGAGACCATGCTCACCGTGCTCGACGAGTTCGGCGCCTTCCCGGCGGTCGTCGACCGCGAGCTGAACCGCTATCTGCCGTTCCTGGCCACCACCAAGGTGCTCATCGCGGCGGTGCGCGCCGGAGTGGGGCGTGAGACGGCGCACGAGGTGATCAAGGAGCACGCCGTGGGCGCCGCTCTCGCGATGCGCGAGCAGGGCGCCGAGCAGAACGACCTGCTCGACCGGCTCGCCGCCGACGACCGTCTTCCGCTGGATCGCGGCAGGCTGGCGGAGCTGCTCGCCGATCGGCTCTCCTTCACGGGCGCGGCCACCAGCCAGACGGCCGCCGTGCTGGCGCGGATCGCCGAGGTCGTCGAGCGTCATCCCGAGGCGGCGGGCTACTCGCCGGGCGCGATCCTCTGATCCGCGGCGCCCGTCCCGGTCCGGCTGCCTGCTCGCCGCCGGACCACCGACGTGACGGGCGACGCGAGCGGTGGGTCGTCGTGCGGCGCCCGACCGCGAAGGCCGCTCCGCGCGAAGCCGAAGGCATCGCTCCGGTCGCCGGAGGGGTCGCCTCCCCGTCGACGACGCACACCCGAAGGCGATCGGCCGCGGCGTGCCGGTGCCGTCGCCGGCCGAAGCCGCGGCCTGGCCCGCCCGAGGTATCGAAGGCGAGCCGTCCGCCGCCGTGAACAGGACGGCGGTCGTTCGTCGGTCGGGGCCGGGGCCTGCGGCCCGCCGCGGCATCGGATGGTGCGGCGCGGCGGTCGCCGGTGCGCCGTCTGCTCGGCGACCGGATGCGGGCCGGCCGCGGGAGGCCGCCGGGTCGGGCGGACCACCGGGTTCCCGGCCCCTTCACCTCGGCCTGCCGCGGCGGGGTGCATGCTGGGGGTTCGCCGTCCTCGACGTGCCTCGGACGGCCGCCGTACACGACCGACGAGTCGAGGAGGAGACGTGATGGCCGGACAGGTGAACATCTCCGTGCCGCTGCCCGCAGGCGCCGACTCGGCGGCGGCGTCGGGTTTCCAGATCGACGTCGACGCGGTGCCCGCCCTGCGTGAACGTCTGCTCGCCGCGATCGAACACCTGCGCGAGGCAGGCGACTCGGCGGAGGAGCTGACCGACCTCACCGCGCCGGGTGACGACCCGGTCAGCCTCGCCGCGGTGACCGGTTTCGTGGGACGGGCCGCCGACCCGGCGGGTTCGCTGACCACGACGGTGGCCGCCGCCGTCGCCATGTTGTCCGACGTGATCGCCCGACTCGATCGGGCCGCGGCTCGGCAGCAGTCCTCGGCCCTCGATCCGGCCGTCGCCCACCCGGTTCACCGCTCGGAGTGATTCCCTCGCCGTTGACCCGAGACTCACGGCGGCCCTGCGATGATCGGCCGCGTCATCCGAGCGGGGAGGCCCGGCTTTGCCGATCGTCGTGGAACGAGCCGAACTGAATCTGTTGTGGCGACACCTCGAGCTGGGCAGCAGACCGTTGACGTTGGCCACCCGCGAACGCGGTGTGACCCTGGCCGAGAACGCGGAGTCCGATCGGCGCGCCACCGCGTCGCTGCGCGAGCGCGGGCTGCTCGACGGGGTGGCCGTCCATCCGTCGCTGGCGTCGGCGTTGCGATGCCTGGCCGCGCCGCGCCACGCCGTCGACCTGCGATGGACGGTGGAACCCGGTCGGGAGCTTCGTGGGCTGGCCGCGTCCGACGGCGAGCGCGGTGCCCGAGGCGTGCTCGACGACGAACGGCTCACCCTCGACGACGTGCACCCGGCCGCCGTGATCGACTCGGCAGTCGACGTCCTGGGGGCGATGCGAGCGGGCAGCGGCCGCGCGGTGTGTCTGCCCGCCGCGGTCGTCCAGGCCGCCGGGGCGGACGGCTCCTGCCCCGATACGCGCTTCGCGGACGCTCTGGTGCGGCACGGCGTCGCACAGGCGGAGGCCCGAGAAGTCCTCGCGATGCTCGGGACCGCCCGGCTGCGCGGCGGTCAGCTCGGCGCGACGTGGCGGGATGTCGGGGGCGCGCGACGACGGGCGCCGTGGGTGATCGACGTCTACGACACCGTGCAGGGCCGCTATGCCGTGCATCACCGGGACGGCCGCGTGGCCGTCGAGCCCGCCGACTCCGCTCGGCTCGCCCAGATGCTCCGCGAACTGCTCGACGCCGGGGCCGAGCCGGGATGACGCCGACGATCCACGCCCGGCCCGGCCACGGCGGAGCAGGCGGCGGCGAGTCCGACCGCGTTCGCCCCGCGTCGTGTCCTCGGGTTCACGACGGCGTGTCGCGGCGGCCTCGAGATGCCGGGAGACGGTGGATTCGCGACGTCGCGGGACGGCGGGCTCACGGCGCGCGTGCCGAGCCGCGAACCGAGCCTGCCGTGCCTGAGTGGCGTTCCGGGCAGGCCGGGGCGCCCGAGTGCGACCGGCCACGCGGCCGCTCGAAACGGATCGGCCGTCGTCGTCGCCCGCCCGCCGCCCCCGTTCGGCTCCGTGCCTTCCGCGTGGGTCCGCCCGCGCACCCCGGGGCATCGGCCGATCCGTCACCGCCGCCACTGTTCGGGAGGCAGACCACATGACCGGCACCAACTGGGACGGCATCGCCCATCAGCAGCTCGTCGACTGGTTCGCCGCCGGTTCGACGGACTCGGCCACCGAGGCGGCCGTCCGCTGGCGAGAGCACGTCGGCGGCAGCTTCGGTCGTGTCGCCGATCTCGTCGAGGGCGCCCTCCGGGACAGCGGAGCGGTGTGGCACGGGTCGGCGGCGGCGGCGATGCGCGACGGCGTGTCGCCGTTGGCACGGTTCGCCCTGGACGCTCAGCAGGCGTCGGTGGGCATCGGGGTGGGCGTCGATCGCTGGGCTGCGGCCTTCGAGCACGTCACGGCCGAGATGCCCGCCCCGATCCGCGTCACCGACGACGAGGCGTGGCGGGACCAGCCGGTGGCGGTGCTCCTCGGCACGGCGACGGACCGGGAGGATCGAGAGACACGGGCCCGCGAGGCCGAGGAACGTGCCAGGGACCTGGCGCGAGCCTACGAGCGTGCCGTCGACGCGACCGTCGCCGAGCTGCCCGCCTTCGCACCGGACCATGCCGGCGCGGCCGCCGGGGCAGGACGATCCGGCGGGGCTCGTCCGGCGACCGTGTCGCACGCGGGCCCGCCCACTCGGCCGAACCCGCAGGTCACCGGAGGGGACGAGCAGGAGCGGCGGGGCGGGCTCGCGTGGACGTCCGGCCATCCGGGTGGGCCTCCGCAGGTCGCCGGGCCGCCGCAGGCCTTCGCCGCGCGGGTGGCGCCTGCCGGACCGCCGCCCGTCGGTCCACGCCGGGTCGGGTCGAATCCGCCTGCCGCGTCCGATGCGGCGGCGCGGCATCGCCCGTCACCTGCGGTGCCACCCGGCCCGACCCCGGACTCCCGTGGAGCGAGCCCGGCCGGATCGATGCCCGCGAGTCCGATGCCGCCCGATTCCCCCTCATCCGGTCTCCTCGCGCCCGGTCCTCCCGCGCCCGGTCCCGGCCAGGTCGCTCCCGCTTCGGCAGGCCCCGCTGCGGCAGACCCGGCGTCGAGCGGCCCGGCATCGATCAGCCCCGGCCCACGCGGCTCGGCGCCACGCGATGCAGCGCCGTCGGGGTGGGGCCGGGTCGATGCCGCCGCACCGGCTCCGCCGCCCGCGGGCGCGACGCCCGACCCGCCGTCGGCCGCGACTCCGACGCCGACCCCGACGCCGACCCCGACCCCGACGCCGACCCCGACCCCGACGACCGCACCGCGGCCCGTGTCACCGGAGCCCCCGCCCCCGCCGCTCACCCTCGCCCAGCAGTTCGGTCCGGACGCCGTCAAACAGCACCAGGAGATCGGGTACCGCGACCCCGAGCCGGCGGGTTCCTCGGCATCGCCCTTCCAACCTTCGGTGTTGGACCGGCCCGCCTGGGGGCCGGACGCCGGGCCGAGCCGGACGACGACCCGTCGCCCCGGCCGCGGCGAAGGACGGGATCAGGACGCCCTGGAGTACTTGGAGCCGGTCGACGAGATGTGGGGCGACACCGGTCACGCGGCGCCGCCCGTCCTCGGCGGCGAACGGCAGGGCGAACGCTGACCGACGAACGCGGACGGCGTGGTTCCGCCGACACTGCGACCGGCGCACACCACCCCGGAGGCCGCACCGGACCGCCCTGACGACCCGGCCTCAGGGGACGCTGACGACCGGAATCGGCACCTATTCGGGACGGTCCTGACGTCGACGTCCGTCGCGAGGAGCATCACCGTTCGTCGAGGGCGCGCGGCGACCGGGCCTCCCGCCGACGCACCACGCCCGACGTCGGTCGAAAGCACAGCTCAGGTAGCCTCGGTGCCACATTCCGCCGACCTGAACAGCTGGAGCAGCAGCAGTGGCCCGAGTCGTCGTCGACGTCATGCCCAAGCAGGAGATCCTCGACCCCCAAGGCCAGGCGGTGGCAGGCGCATTGCCCCGGTTGGGCTTCCAGGGAGTGACGAGCATCCGTCAAGGCAAGCACTTCGAGCTGGAGGTCGACGACTCCGTCGACGACGCCACGCTCGGGCGCATCGCCGAGACGCTCCTGGCCAATCCGGTCATCGAGGACTGGGCGATCCGGAGGGAACAGTCATGAAGGTCGGGGTGATCACCTTCCCCGGCACCCTCGACGACGTCGATGCCGCCCGCGCCGTCCGCCTCGCGGGCGCGGAGGCCGTGTCGCTGTGGCATCGGGACGCGGACCTGCGCGGCGTCGACGCGGTGGTGGTGCCCGGCGGCTTCTCCTACGGCGACTACCTGCGCTGCGGCGCGATCGCCAGCTTCGCCCCGGTGATGACGGAGGTCGTCGCCGCGGCGGGCCGGGGGATGCCGGTGCTCGGCATCTGCAACGGCTTCCAGATCCTGTGCGAGGCCGGGCTGCTGCCCGGCGCGCTGGTGCGCAACGCCGGACTGCACTTCGTCTGCCGCGACCAGTGGCTGCGCGTCGAGCGCACCGACACGGCCTGGACCGGTCGGTACGAGGCGGGCGCGGAGATCATCGTCCCGTTGAAGTCCATGGAGGGTCGGTACGTCGCGGACGCGGCCACCCTCGACTCGCTCGAGGGCGAGGGTCAGGTCGTCCTGCGCTACCTCGGCGACCCGCCCAACGGCGCGCTGCGCGAGATCGCGGGCATCAGCGATCCCAGCGGTCGGATCGTCGGCATGATGCCGCATCCGGAACACGCCGTCGACGCCCTGACCGGCCCGAGTGACGACGGCCTCGGCGTCTTCCTGTCCCTCCTCGACGCGATGGTGAGCGTGTGACCGGCAACGACCAGTCCGTAGACACGAACTCCGCCCAGCCCGACGTCGCCGACCACGTCGACACGGTGGAACACGCCCGAGCCACCCCCGACACGGCTCAGCCGCATCGGGAGCTCGGGGTGAAGGACGACGAGTACCAGCGCATTCGCGAGATCCTGGGCAGGCGGCCCACGGACGCCGAGCTGGCCATGTACTCGGTGATGTGGAGCGAGCACTGCTCCTACAAGTCCTCCAAGGTGCACCTCGGCTACTTCGGTGAGACGACCACCGACGAGATGCGGTCGACGATGCTCGCGGGCATCGGCGAGAACGCGGGTGTGATCGACATCGGCGGCGGCTGGGCCGTCACCTTCAAGGTCGAGTCGCACAACCACCCGTCGTACGTGGAGCCCTATCAGGGCGCGGCGACCGGTGTGGGCGGCATCGTCCGAGACATCATGGCCATGGGCGCGCGGCCGATCGCGATCGCCGACCCGCTGCGCTTCGGCCCCGCCGACGCGCCCGACACCCGGCGGGTGCTGCCCGGCGTCGTGGCGGGCGTCGGCGGTTACGGCAACTGTCTCGGGCTGCCCAACATCGGCGGCGAGGTCGTCTTCGACGAGAGCTACGCGGGGAACCCGCTGGTCAACGCGCTTTGCATCGGTTCGATGCGCGTGGAGGACCTGCACACGGCCCATGCGTCCGGCGTCGGCAACAAGATCATCCTCTTCGGGGCTCGGACCGGTCTGGACGGCATCGGCGGCGTCTCCGTGCTGGCCTCGGACAGCTTCGCGGGCGGCGACGCGGGCGGCGGACGCAAGAAGCTGCCCGCCGTGCAGGTCGGCGATCCCTTCGCCGAGAAGGTCCTGATCGAATGCTGCCTGGAGCTGTTCGGCAGCAGGCTCGTGGTCGGCATCCAGGACCTCGGCGGCGCGGGCCTGTCCTGCGCCACCTCGGAGCTGGCCTCGGCGGGCGACGGCGGCATGCGCGTCGAGCTGGACCGCGTCCCGCTGCGCGCGGCGGGCATGACCCCGGCGGAGATCCTCTCCAGCGAGTCGCAGGAGCGGATGTGCGCCGTGGTGCGGCCGGAGGACGTGGACGCCTTCCTCGCCGTGTGCGAGAAGTGGGACGTCACCGCGACGGTGATCGGCGAGGTCACCGAGGTCTCCGAGGAGGAGGCCGCCCGAGGCGGCAGGCTCGTCATCACCTGGAACGGCGAGGTCGTCGTCGACGTCCCGCCGCGCACCGTGGCCCATGAGGGTCCGGTGTACCGGCGTCCCGTGGCCCGGCCCGCCGATCAGGACGAGCTCGTCGCGGACGACACCAGCGGCCTCGCCCGGCCCAGCGGCCCCGAGGAGCTGAGCGACACCCTGCTGCGGATGATCGCCTCGCCGAACCTGGCCAGCAGGGCCTGGGTGACCGATCAGTACGACCGGTACGTGCGGGGCAACACGGTGCTGTCGCAGCCCGCCGACGCGGGGATGGTCCGCGTCGACGAGGAGACCGGACTCGGCGTCGCCGTGGCCACCGACTGCAACGGGCGCTACTGCAGGCTCGACCCGTACACCGGCGCGCAGCTCGCCTTGGCCGAGGCATATCGCAACGTCGCGGTGAGCGGCGCGGTTCCCGCCGCCGTGACCAACTGCCTGAACTTCGGCTCGCCGGAGGACCCCGGTGTGATGTGGCAGTTCGAGCAGGCGGTGCGCGGGTTGGCGGACGGCTGCCGCGAACTCGGCATCCCCGTGACCGGCGGCAACGTCAGCTTCTACAACCAGACCGGTGCCACGGCGATCCTGCCGACGCCGGTGGTGGGAGTCCTCGGCGTCATCGACGACGTGCACCGGCGGATCCCCAGCGGAATCGGCAACGAGGCCGGCGAGTCGCTGCTGCTGCTCGGCACGACCGCCGACGAGTTCGACGGTTCCGAATGGGCGCGCGTCGTGCACGGCCACCTGGGCGGCAGGCCGCCGAAGGTGGATCTCGCGGCGGAGCGGCTGCTCGCGGAGGTCCTGCTCGCAGGGTCCCGGGACGGCATGGTCTCGGCCGCGCACGACCTCTCCGAAGGCGGACTGGCTCAGGCCGTGATCGAGGCCGCCCTCACCGGGCAGACCGGCTGCCGGATCGTGCTCCCGGAGGACGCCGACCCGTTCGTCTGGCTGTTCTCCGAGTCGGCGGGTCGGGCACTGGTGTCGGTCACCCGCACCGAGGAGCTGCGGTTCACCGACATGTGCACCATGCGCGGGCTGCCGTGGACGAAGATCGGCGTGGTGGACCCGGCGGCCGACGCCGTCGAGATCCAGGGCGTCGGCGACTTCCCGCTCGCCCGCCTGCGAGAAGCCTGGGAGGGCACCCTGCCTGCGCTCTTCGGCTGAGCCGGTGCGGCCTCCGACAGGCCCGCACCGGAGCGCTCGACGTGATCGGGGTGCACACCGTCACCGGTGCGCACCCCGAGTCGGCGTGCTCGCCCGCCGTCAGCCGTTCGCGAGCGCCTGAAGCCGATCCTGGGCACCGTTGAACCAGTTCTGGTCGCCGGGGAAGATGCCGCTGTCGGAGTACTGCCAGATGGTGTGGAAGCCCCACCCGTTGGGCAGCGTGCCCACGGAGTTGGAGTAGCGGGCGATCCACAGCGGGTTCGTCGCGCCGAATCCGCCGTTGTTCCCCGTGCAGGTCTGCCACCAGCTCGTGCTGGTGTAGATCGTGGGGTAGCGGGTGGTCAGCCGGTGCACCTCGTTGCTGAAGTCCCGGATCCAGGACACCATCTGCGACTGGCTCAGCCCGTAGCAGGTCGCGCCGTAGGGGTTGTACTCGATGTCGAGCGCCGGGGGCAGCGTCCGGCCGTCCTTCGACCAGCCGCCGCCGTTGGCCACGAAGTACTTCGCCTGTGCCGCGCCCGTCGAACGATCGGGCAGCGCGAAGTGGTAGGCGCCGCGGATCATCCCCACCCGGTAGGAGCCGTTGTACTGCTGGGTGAAGTCCGGGTTCTTGAAGCCGGTGCCCTCCGTCGCCTTCACGTAGGCGAACTTCGCGCCGTTCGCCCAGGCCTTGTCCCAGTCGACGTTGCCCTGCCAACCGCTGACGTCCATGCCGTGGGTCTGTCCGCTCTGTGCCGCGCTCGGATCGGGGCTGCCGCTGCGGCCCTCGTGCTTCATGATCTGCGAGCCCGCGTAGTGCTCGTTGGAGCCCTCGGGCAGCGGGGTCTCCTCCGCCGAGCCTTCGGAGTGCGGCGCCTGCTCGGCGGGGCCCTCCGCGGCCTGGTCCGTGGACTCTTCGGGGAGCGGAGTCTCCCCGGTGTGGTCTTCGGGGAGCGGAGCGTCCCCGGTGTGGTCTTCGGGGAGCGGAGCGTCCCCGGTGTGGTCTTCGGGGAGCGGAGCGTCCCCGGTGTGGTCTTCGGGGAGCAGAGTCTGCCCGGTCGTCTGCTCGGCCTCGACGGACGTGCGGCTCGCGATGGCAGGAGCGACCGCACCGAGAAGGAGCAGCGTGGTGGTGGCGGCGATGACGCCGACTCTGGCGCGCAGGCGATTCGTCTTGGTCAACTGGCACCCCTACGTTGAATTCCTGTCGGAACAACCGACTGACTTCGAGGGTCGATGGGCCGGCCGCGGAACATGAAGACTGGCTCGTGATCTGTCGCTCACCGTAAGTCGGATATCGCCGGTTCGCCCGGAGACGTCGCACCGAGGGGACACGCCGGATGAACCCGGAGAAGCGCCTCCGAGATCGACTCCGTCCACTGCGGAGACGGGGAGCAGCGGTATCCACAGTGGATGGACAAACGCCCGGCCGGGCTCGCCGCCGCGCCGCCCGGCGTCGGAGTGAGCCTCAGGGCGTCGACGGACCCGCCCGTCGATCGGCGCCGTTGACCAGCGTGATCTCGCCGGTCGACCGTCGTCGATCGACGAGCGTGCCGCCGCGGCGAAGGTCAAGACACGGAGTTCCGGGATGACGCTTCGACCGGGTGTCGCCCGCAGGCGCAGTGACCGGGCAAAAGGACACGGAACGCGGTCCTGCGGTGACGGCGGGCGATCGACAACGCTTATGCTTATCGCCTGATCGAGTGGTCTCGGCGAACAGGAGTGCTTCCGTGGCAGGAGAACGTCCTTCTTGGGTGCCCAGCGAGGTCGACGTGGAGCGCCCGAGCGCCGCTCGGATGTACGACTACTTCCTCGGCGGCGCGCACAACTTCGCCGTCGACCGGCAGATGGCCGACCAGGTGATCGCGACGTTCCCGGGCACGCGGCGGTTCGCTCAGCTCAACCGCTCCTTCCTGCGATGGTCGGTCCGGCTGCTGCTGGACTCCGGGGTCCGCCAGTTCATCGATCTCGGCTCCGGCATCCCCACCGTCGGCAACGTCCACGAGACCGCGCAGCGCATCGACCCGACCGCCAGGGTGGTCTACGTCGACAACGACCCGGTCGCCTATGCGCACAGCCGCTCCATCCTCGCGCAGGACGCACAGGCGGCCGTGGTCAAAGCCGATCTCCGCGACGTCGACGCGGTGCTGACCGACCCGGCCGTCGTCGACCTGCTCGACCTCGACCAGCCCGTCGGGCTGCTCACCGTCGCCGTGCTGCACTTCATCCCGGACACGGACGACCCGGCGGCGACCCTCGCGCGGTATCACGACGCCGTCGCACCGGGCAGCCACCTGGTGATCTCGCACGCGCTCGCCGAGCCGGTGCAGGAAGGTGAACCGGAGGACGAGCGCGCCACCACCGTGAAGAAGGTCTACAGCCGGAGCGCGACGCCGTTGACTCTGCGCACCGAGGAGCAGATCGCGCGACTGTTCGGCGGATTCGCGATCATCGACCCGCCGGGGCTGGTCAACGCCGGCCTGTTCAGTGGCGGCGACCTCTACGACGGGCCCGACCCGGACTGGGCGCCCGGCGCGGTGGGCGTCGGACGGAAGGCGTGAGCACCGATCCCCGCAGGCCGCGCCACCGTGCGTCGTATGCTGCTGACGACCGGTGATACTCCAGACGGGTGATGAGGGGAGGCCGTCGTGACAGCGTCTCCCCGTCCCCACCGCCGTCCGGATCACTCGCCGTCGCCGAACGGGCGAGCCGAACGACGCCATGCGGGGCGAGCGATGCGGTCGGGCGTTACCCTCGAACTCGTGGTTGACGATCCGGCCGCGGCCGGGCGCCACGGAACGGTCCCCGGCGCGGCACGGCACTCCGTGACGCCGCCCGCCGACCCGACGCGGCGGCCCGTGTCGTCGCCTCAGCGGTTCGAGACTGGTGAGCAGGCCCCATTGTGCGCATGACGGAGCGACCCGGCGATTCCGCGGGCACCGGTGATCACGACGCGGACCACGCGGTCGTGGCCCGACGACTCGCGCGGGAATGGGCTGCGGCGATCAACGGCACCAGCTATGTGTCGATGTCCCAGGACGAGGTCGTCGACTACCTCGTCGGACTCGCGACACGGATCTTCGCCGCGCTCGACGCGGAGCCCTTCAACCCGCGCGCGGCATGGGAGGTCGGCGTCGACCTGGTCGACAGCCACTTCACCAGCTCGGCCACGTTGGAGCGCACCATCACACTCCTGGGTGATGAGATCACCCAGGAGATGCCCGACGTCGCCGCCGGCCGGATCTCCGCGGTGCAGGGCGCGCTCGCAGGCGGTTACGGCTACGCGCTGCGGCAGCGCACCCTCCACGAACAGGAGGCGATCCGCGAGGCGGTGCTCGACGCCCGCGAACAGGCCGAGGCGGCGCTGCGGGCGAGCGAGGCACGCTTCCGGGCACTGTTCACCGAAGCCGCCATCGGCATCGGCCTCGCCGACGTGGACGGTCGGATGCTCGACGCCAACCTCGCCCTGCAACAGATGCTCGGCTACTCGCTGGAGGAGTTCCGCGGCTTCTCCCTGCACGAGTTCCTGCACGCGGGCGATCCCGAGGCGACCCACGAGGCCTACCGACAGCTGACCAGGGGAGACCGCGAGTACTTCCGGGCGGAGAAGCAGTTCTTCCGCAGCGACGGCGACTCGGTGTGGACCAACCTCACCGTCTCCCTGGTCCGGGGTCCCGACGGCGAACCCCAGTACCAGCTCGCGATGATGGAGGACGTCACCGACCGCCATCAGCTTCAGGACCGGCTGCGCTACCAGGCGCTGCACGACCCGCTCACCGGGCTGGCCAACCGTGCGCTGTTCCTGGATCGGCTGGCGCGGGTGTTCAACCGGCCGGAACGGGACCGTCGAGTAGGCCTGTGCTTCATCGACCTCGACGGTTTCAAGGTCATCAATGACAGCCTCGGCCATCACGTCGGCGACGAGCTGCTGGTCGCGGTCGCGAAACGGCTCGCGGCGAGCGTCGCCCTCACCGATTGCCTGGTGGCCCGGCTCGGCGGCGACGAGTTCGTGCTGCTGGCCGAACGCAGCTCCGGGACGGACCAGCTCATCGAGCTGGGGAACCAGGTGCTCGACGTGCTGGCCGATCCCATCCGAATCGGCGGTCACCAGCTCTCGGTGTCGGCGAGCATCGGCATCGTCGAACGTCCGGTCGTCGCGGGCGGCTCGGGCGACCTGATCCGGGACGCCGACGTGACGCTGTACTGGGCGAAGTCCGAGGGCAAGAGCCGGTGGGCGCTGTTCGACCCCGAGCGCAACGCTCGTGAGGTCGCCAGGTTCCGGCTCTCCGCCACCATGCCCGCGGCTCTGGAACGCGACGAGTTCTACGTCGACTACCAGCCGCTCGTCGCCTTGGCCGACGGACGGGTCATCGCCGTGGAGGCACTGGTCCGCTGGCAGCACCCCGAACACGGCCTGCTCGCCCCGGACAAGTTCATCGGCCTGGCCGAGGAGACCGGGCTCATCGTCCAGCTCGGTCGATGGGTGCTCGAGCACACCTGTCGGCAGGCTCGGCAGTGGAGCGACGAGTTCGGCGACGACGCCCCCTTCGTCAGCGTCAACCTCGCCGCTCGTCAGTCACGGGACCCGTCCCTGGTCAGTGACGTCGAGTCCATCCTGCGGGACACCGGACTGCGGGCGGGACAGTTGCAGCTCGAACTCACCGAGAGCGCCGTGATGGGCACCGCCGAGGACCAGACCAGCGCGCTGCGCAAGCTCTACGACATGGGCGTCCGCATCGCCATCGACGACTTCGGCACCGGCTACTCCAACCTCGCCTACCTGCGGCGGCTTCCCGTCCACGAACTCAAGATCGCAGGCTCGTTCGTGGAGGGGCTGCGGGTGGCGGGCAGACCGGACCCCGTGGACGAGCAGATAGTCGGGGCACTGGTCACCCTCGCCCATGCGCTCGGGCTGACCGTCACCGCGGAGGGCGTCGAGACGGCCGCCCAGGCGGAGCGCCTGCGCGACATCGGCTGTGAGGCGGGCCAAGGCTGGTACTTCGCCCGACCGGGTCCCCCGGCGGCGATCAACCGCCTGCTGGCGACGCAACGGCGGCGCTGAAGAGGACCGACACGGGGTCGACGACGAGCAGGCCCGCCCCCTCGGGGAGCTCCACGGCTCACTCGGGACGACGTCCGTCGTCGGCGTGTCGACGAGCATGGTGATGCCGGGACGCCCGGCCGTTCCTGCGGTCGGGCTCATGCCTACGGGGGGCGTTCAACGCCAGCAGCGCCGCCGAGTCGACCATGGCGAGCTGACTGAAGGCCTGGGGGAAGTTGCCGGTGAACCGGCGACCCCGCGAGTCGTACTCCTCCGAGTACAGTCCCACGTCGTTGGCCAACGCCACGAGCCGATGGAACATGGCCAGCGCCTCGTCACACCGGCCGGAGAGCTCCAGCGCGTTGACGAACCAGAACGAACAGGCGATGAACGAGCCCTCCCGGCCGCTCAGCCCGTCGATCGGCGAGATGCCGGGTTCCGTCGAGTACCGGTCCACCAGATCGCCATGTCGCAGATCGCGGTCGATCGCCTCGATCGTGCCCACGATCCGCTCGTCGGCGCCCGGCAGGAAGCCCAGCATGGGCAGCAGCAGCGTGGCGGCGTCCAACTCGGTCCCCCCGTAGTACTGGGTGAAGGTGCCGAGCTCCTGGTTCCAGCCTTCCCGCAGCACCTCGGCGTGCACCCGGTCCCGAAGCTCGCGCCACCGCGCCACCGGCCCCGGCAGGCCGAACTCCTCGACGGCGTGCACCGCGCGGTCGAAGGCCACCCAGACCATCACCCTGGAATGGGTGAAGTGCCGTTCCGGTCCGCGTACCTCCCACAGACCGTGATCCGGCAGGTGCCAGACCCGTTCCAGATCCGCCAGCAGGGCACGCTGCAACGCCCACGACTCGGCGGTCTCCGCGAGGCCGCGCTCCCTGGCCAGGTGCAGGGCGTCCATCACCTCGCCGTAGACGTCGAGCTGCCGTTGACGGAACGCGCCGTTGCCCACCCGCACCGGCGTGGCGCCGTGATAGCCGATCAGCCAGTCCACCTCCCATTCGAGCAGGTGACGTCGCCCGTCGATCGCGTACATGATCTGTAGGTCGGCCGGGTCACCCGCCACCGCCCGTAGCAGCCAGTCGCGCCAGGCCGCCGCCTCCGCCCCGCAACCCAGCGAATCCAGGGCCAGCAGGGTCAACGTGGCGTCCCGCAGCCAGCAGTACCGGTAGTCCCAGTTGCGCGACCCGCCGAGCGCCTCCGGCAGCGAGGTGGTCGGGGCGGCGACGATGCCGCCGCTCGGCGCGTAGATCAGCCCCTTGAGGGTGATCAGCGATCGACGTACCGCCGCCTCACACGGCCCGCTGTACTGGATCTTCGACGTCCAGTCGCGCCAGTACCGCTCCGTGCGCCGCAGACACTCGCCCGGATCGACCCAGGCGGGCGGGGACTGCGCGGCCCACCGGTACTGCATCACCCACGCCCGGCTCTCCCCGGCGTTGACGGTGAAGACTGCCTCGTGGGCCAGTCGATGCGGCACCGGCTTCGGCAGCGGCTCTCCCCGCAGCACCACGGCGTCCGGGCCCGCGACGGCGAAGACGCACTCCGTCGAGTCCTCCTCCTGGACTCGACGGACCCACGGAACCGAGTCCGCGTACGCGAAGCGCACCACCCAGTCCAGCCGCAGCTGCACCGAGCCCGTGAGCCCGTACACCATGCGGATCAGCCGGGTCGGCAGGTCCTCGTGATCGGGATGCGGTTCCATCGCGTCCACCAGACGCACCACGCCGTGCGCGGTGTGGAAGTCGGTCTCCAGGATCATCGTGTCCTTGCGGTAGCGCCGCCGGACCTCGAGGACCTCCTCGACCGGTGTGATCCGCCAGTGACCCGCCCGGTCGTCGCCGAGCAGCCGGGAGAAGCAGGACGGCGAGTCGAAACGGGGCAGACACAGCCAGTCCAGTGACCCGTCCTTGCCCACCAGGGCCGCGGTGCGCAGGTCGGACAGCATCGCGTAGTCCTCGATGAGGCCGGGCAGGCCCGCGTCGCTCGCGGGCCGCACCCGCGACGAGGGAGGACGTGGCCCGGCGGAGTGCCCCATGGTCGAACGGTAAGCCCGTCGCCCGGCCCCCGCCCGACAGGCGCACGCCCGTTCCTCGGCGCCGGCTAGGCTGCGGACATGGCTGCACGACGTCGGCTCGACCCTCAGGAGGCCAGGGCCGCCGTGGCGGCGGTCGGCGACTGGTTGGCCGACGGGGAGACGGCACGACCGGAGCGCACGGTGCTCGCCGCCGCGGTGCGGCTCAGTCTGCGCACCCTCGAACAGGTCGCGCCGGGCCACACCGTCGAGGTGCGAGTGCCGCCCTTCGCCGCGGTGCAGTGCGTGGCAGGCCCGCGACACACCCGAGGGACTCCGCCCAACGTGGTGGAGACCGATCCCCGTACCTGGCTGGAGCTCGCCACCGGGAGGCTGTCCTGGGACGACGCGCTGGCGGCGGGCCGGGTCAGCGCCTCCGGCGGTCGGGCCGACCTCTCACACTGGCTTCCGCTGTTCTGACCCGCCTGGTCCCGTCTGACCCGCGCCCGATGCGGGGCGAGAGAGACACACGGCCCTGCCCGCCGCCTACCGGCTCCCACGCCCACGCCTGGACGCCCCTACGTCCGGACCGGCCGTGTCCGGACCCGTCGTGCCGGAACCGGGCACGCTCCGCCTGTCCCGTCCGTCCCTGCCGTCACCCCCGGCACGGCGGGTGGAGCCGACGCGGGCGGCCCGCGCGCAGCACGTCGGCCCTGCCCGGCATTCGGACTACACTCGGGCGGTATCCCGCCTTCCATCCATAGGGAGATCTCGGTGGTCGTCCACCAACCGGCGGCAGCAGGCGCCAACGGCACAGAGAAGGCTGACTTCGATCCCACACCGGCCGGCGGCTCGGCACCGGTCGACATCGACAAGGACGTTCCTCGCGAGGAATGCGGCCTGTTCGGCGTGTGGGCCCCCGGCGAGGAGGTCGCGAAGATCACCTTCTACGGGATCTACGCCCTCCAGCACCGCGGCCAGGAGGCGGCGGGCATCGCCGTGGGCGACGGTCGCAAGGTCGTGGTCTACAAGGACCTCGGCCTGGTCAGCCAGGTCTTCGACGAACAGGTGCTCTCCTCGTTGCGCGGGCACGTCGCCGTCGGACACACCAGATACTCCACCACCGGCTCAGGCAAGTGGGAGAACGCCCAGCCGACGTTCCGCACCACCGCGACCGGCAGCGGTCTCGTGCTCGGCCACAACGGCAACCTGGTGAACACCGCCGAGCTGCTCGGCCGCGCCGTCGAACTCGGCGCCGTGGGCTCCGGCGGGGGCACCGACATGGCGGCCACCACCGACTCCGACCTCGTCTGTGGTCTCCTCGCCCACGCCGCGGCGGACCGCACGATCGAACAGGCCGCGCTGGAACTGCTGCCGACCGTCCGAGGCGGCTTCTCCCTCGTCTTCTCCGACGAGTCCACCCTCTACGCGGCCCGCGACCCGCAGGGCGTGCGACCGCTGTGTCTCGGCAGGCTCGAACGCGGCTGGGTCATCGCGAGCGAGACGGCGGCGCTCGACATCGTCGGCGCCTCCTTCGTCCGCGAGATCGAGCCGGGCGAGCTGCTCGCCATCGACGCCGACGGGCTGCGCAGCTCCCGCTTCGCATCGCCCGACCCCAAGGGCTGCCTGTTCGAGTACGTCTACCTGGCTCGTCCGGACACCACCATCGCAGGTCGTTCCGTTCATGCCACCAGGGTGGAGATCGGGCGGAAGCTCGCGGTGGAGCACCCCGTCGAGGCGGACCTGGTGATCCCGGTCCCCGAATCGGGCACGCCCGCCGCCATCGGATACGCCCAGGCCTCAGGCATCCCGTACGGCCAAGGCCTCGTCAAGAACTCCTACGTGGGTCGGACGTTCATCCAGCCGTCCCAGACCATCCGTCAGCTCGGCATCCGGTTGAAGCTCAACCCGCTGCGCGACGTGATCCGGGGCAAGCGCCTGGTCGTCGTCGACGACTCGATCGTGCGGGGCAACACGCAGCGGGCCCTGGTCCGGATGCTGCGCGAGGCGGGTGCGCTGGAGGTCCACGTCCGCATCGCCTCGCCGCCCGTGCGATGGCCGTGCTTCTACGGCATCGACTTCGCCTCCCGGGCGGAGCTGATCGCCAACGGCGTCGACATCGACGGGGTCCGTCGATCAGTGGGCGCGGACACACTCGGCTACATCTCCCTGGAGAACCTGGTCGCGGCGTCCGAGCAGCCGAGAACGCGGCTGTGCGCGGCGTGCTTCGACGGCGAGTACCCCATCGCCCTTCCGTCGGATGAGATGCTGGGGAAGAACCTGTTGGAGGCCTGGGACACGGACGCCTCCGGCACGGCGGGCCCCGCCGAGCCGGTGGTCCCCAGCTCCTACGGTGCGCAGGATGCCGTGCGTCGCCCCTGACACGGCGCGAGCCGGCGATGGTACGACAACCGTTACGTTGTGGATCTAGATCGGCGCGTAGCGTGGTTGGCGAGAACGCCGGCAGGGCCCGCTTCCAGGCGGCGCCGGGCCTGACGAGGCCCTTCGACCCCTCAGATATGTCTTCGGATGACATGGAGCCTGTTGTGACTGCCCAGACCGAGATGTCAGGTGCCACCTATGCCGCCGCCGGAGTGGACATCTCCGCTGGTGACGAGGCGGTTGAGCGACTGAAGCCCTGGGCGGCCAGGGCGACTCGTCCTGAGGTGCTCGGCGGGCTCGGTGGTTTCGCCGGGCTCTTCAAGCTGAAGCTGGACCGCTGGCGCGAGCCCGTCATCGCCTCCTCCACCGACGGCGTCGGCACCAAGATCGCGATCGCCCAGGCGCTGGACCGGCACGACACGGTGGGCATCGACCTGGTCGCCATGGTGATGGACGACCTCGTGGTGTGCGGCGCCGAGCCCCTGTTCATGCAGGACTACATCGCGGTCGGCAAGGTCATCCCGGAACGGATCGCCGAGCTGGTCAAGGGCATCTCCGAGGGCTGTGTGCAGGCGGGCTGCGCCCTCCTCGGCGGCGAGACCGCCGAGCACCCCGGCCTGATGGTCCAAGGCGACTATGACATCTCCGGCACCGGCGTGGGCGTCGTCGAGGCCGACTCGGTGTTGGGACCGGACCGCGTCCGCCCCGGCGACGTCGTCTTGGCGCTGGGCTCTTCCGGCCTGCACTCGAACGGATACTCGCTCGCCCGGCACGTGCTGCTCGACATCGCCCGGATGCCGCTGTCCGGGCATGTCGAGGAGTTCGGTCGTTCGCTGGGCGACGAGCTGCTGGAGCCGACGCGCATCTACGCCAAGGACTGCCTGGCCCTGATCGCCGAGACCGATGTGCGGACGCTCTCCCACATCACCGGCGGCGGTCTGGCAGGCAACCTCACCAGGGTGATCCCCGACGGCCTGACCGCCGTGCTCGATCGCGGCACGTGGACGCCCTCACCGGTGTTCTCTCTGATCGCTCAGCGCGGCCGAGTGGCCCGCGAGGAGATGGAGCGCACCTTCAACATGGGCGTCGGCATGGTCGCCGTGGTGGCCGCCGAGGACACCGACCGGGCGCTGGCCCTGCTCACCGCCCGCCATGTCCCCGCCTGGGTGCTGGGCGAGGTCGCCCGCTCCGGCGATGTCGCGGTGAACACCGAGGGCCCGGCCCCCCGTGTGACGATGATCGGCCAGCACCCCCGCTTCTGACCCGCCGCTCCGTCCCGGCGATGCGCGCGAGCCCGCAGGCGTCCACCTGGTGAAGCCCGCCGCGTTCGCCGGTCCGGAGGCGGGCCGGGGTGGTCGCCGGGGTCGGATCTCGGGGTCCGGCTCGGCCGTGGCAGGCGTCGTCCGGGCGTACGGCCCCGTCAAGGACGTCGTCCGCTCGCTCCGGCGGCCGGTCGCCATGGCCCGGGCGGTGGTGTCATCCGCAGGCGGTCGTCTCTGCCCGCGCGCGGTCGTCGCCGGCCGCGGCTACCGGGCGCCGGCGGGCGTGCCCGTCCGTGCCCTCTTCGCGGCCGTCGCCGCCCGCCTTCGGCCTCGCCGCCGGTGGACAGCCGGCTCGTGCCCGGGAAGTCCGCTTCGGCATCGACGTCGTCGTCGACATGTCGAGGACCGTGCGGGACAGGCCGAGCACCATCCACGACCACGCCGACGGAATTCGTCGGCCCGGGAGACGATGGTGCTCCGCCGGGCCGCGGCCTCTGCGCGCCCAGTCCCGGCCCCTCCAGCCCGTGCCCCCGTGATCCGGCCGTGCCGCCCGATCACGTGAGGCGGTGGAACCACGCACGATGCCGGTTCATGTCGCAGCGGCCGCCACTCCCGTCAGGAGCCGGGCGGCGTGTCCGCGGTGGGAGGGCGGCCGAGCCGGGGCGCCGGACTCCTTCGTCGCCGGGCGTGCTCGTCCGCACCCGTGGTCCTCCCCGCGTCGCGCCTCCACCGCGGGGTGTACCGGAACCGCCAGGCGGGTATCCGCAGACACGTTCCGGGCCCCTGAGTGAGGAGTTTCGATGGCGGAGACGGTCAGCGACTACCTGCTTCGGCGGCTGCGGGAATGGGGGGTGAGACAGGTGTTCGCCTATCCCGGCGACGGCATCAACGGCATCGTCGCCGCATTCGGGAAGGCCGACAACCAGCCCCGATTCGTGCAGGCACGGCATGAGGAGATGGCCGCGTTCGCCGCCGTCGGCTACGCCAAGTTCAGCGGCGGCTTCGGCGTCTGCATGGCCACCTCGGGTCCCGGCGCCATCCACCTGCTCAACGGCCTCTACGACGCGAAGCTCGACCACGTTCCCGTGGTCGCGATAGTCGGGCAGACCGACCGCAGCGCGATCGGCGGCAGCTACCAGCAGGAAGTCGACCTGAAGACGCTGTACAAGGACGTCGCGAGCGAGTATCTCGTCGAGGTCACCGTGCCGGAACAGCTGCCCAACGCGCTGGACCGGGCGATCCGCACCGCACAGGCGTCTCGGTGCCCGACGGCGCTGATCATTCCGGCGGACCTGCAGGAGGAGGACTACTCCCCGCCCCAGCACGCCTTCAAACAGGTGCCCTCCAGCAGGCCCGGCACCTCGTGGAGCCGGCCGGTGCCTGCGGAGGAGGACCTCGCCGAGGCCGCCGAGATCCTCAACACGGGACGGAAGGTCGCCGTTCTCGTCGGCCAGGGCGCCCGAGGCGCGGCCGAGGAGATCCGTCAGCTCGCGGAGATCACCGGTGCGGGCGTCGCCAAGGCGTTGTTGGGCAAGGACGTGCTGTCCGACGAGCTGCCGTATGTCACCGGCACGATCGGACTGCTCGGCACCCGGCCGAGTTACGAACTCATGCAGGGCTGCGACACCCTGCTCATCGTCGGATCGAACTTCCCCTACTCACAGTTCCTGCCCGAGTTCGGTCAGGCCAGGGCCGTCCAGATCGATCTGGACGGCAAGTTCATCGGCATGCGCTATCCGACCGAGGTCAACCTCGTCGGCGACAGTGCGGCGACCCTGCGGGCACTGCTGCCGAGACTGGAGAAGCGGACCGATCGATCCTGGCGGAAGACGATCGAGAAGAACGTCGCGTCCTGGTGGGAGACCGTCGACCGAGAGGCCGCCGTTCAGGCCGATCCGGTGAATCCGATGGCCGTCGTGTCGGAACTGTCCCGCCGCCTCCCCGACGACGCCATCGTCACCGCCGACTCCGGCTCGTCCACCAACTGGTTCGCCCGTAATCTGCGTGTTCGCGGCGACATCCGCGCCTCCCTGTCCGGGACGCTGGCCACCATGGGGCCTGCGGTGCCCTATGCGATCGGCGCGAAGTTCGCCCACCCCGACCGGCCCGTGATCGCGCTCGTCGGCGACGGCGCCATGCAGATGAACGGGCTCGCCGAGCTGATCACCATCGCGCGGTACCGGGAGCTGTGGAGCGATCCGCGCTGCGTCGTCTGCGTGTTCCACAACAACGACCTCAACCAGGTGACCTGGGAGTTGCGCGCGATGGGCGGCGCCCCGAAGTTCGAGGAATCGCAGAACCTGCCGGAGGTCGACTACGCGGGCTTCGCCCGCTCCCTGGGCTTCACCGCCGTCAGCGTGGACGACCCGAGTCGGCTCGCCACGGCGTGGGACACGGTGCTCGCCGCGGACGGACCCGCGCTGCTGGACGTCCGCTGCGATCCCGAGGTCCCGCCGATCCCGCCCCACGCGACGTTCGAACAGGTCAAGTCGGCCGCCGAGGCGATTCTGAAGGGCGACCCCGAAGCGCTGCATCTCATCGCGCAGGGCGTCAAGACCAAGGTGCAGGAGTTCCTGCCCGGCAGGCGGAGGTGACGCCGATTCGCCGCTCGGCCGTGGAACGAACCGGCGCCCGTGCCTGGCGGGTGCTCACTGTCGCCCCCAAGGCGACGGAACCCTGGCCTGGGTGTCGACCACCATCGCGGTGGTCCGTGTCGACGCAGGTCAGATCCGCGGTACGAGGGATGGACCGATGCCGACGAATCGTGCGACGGACTGATCGAGGACGCCGGCCTCAACGATCGCCGAGCATCCGCTCCTCGACGTGCCCGCGGTCTTGGACCGCCTTGCCGCGCGGGATTCGTGATCACGGCCGGGGACTGGTGTGCCGCGCCCCGTCGGGCGTCGACATCGCGCTGTGAGATGCCGCCGGTGCGGTGGCTCGGCCTGACGGCGAGCCGCCTCCTCGGGCAGGTTCACGAGACCGTCGGCCTGTACGCAGCGGCGGCTTCACCACGATGGGCGGTGAGGAGCGCCGGGCAGCCGTCCGGCTGGGTGAACAGCGCGGAATTCCACCTGTCGAGATCACGTTCGGCGAGTCGTGGTGTGCCGACATCGATCACGATCTCGACCGGGTCGCCGGCCCCGAGGTCGTGGACGACGCGGCGTTGTACGTGGACGTCGACGTCGCCTCCTCGATCGGAGGGCGGTGGGTCGGCGTATGAGGCCGTCCGACCGTCCGCGGGCCCGTCGTCGCCTGCCGTGTCGACACGGTAGCCGCCGCCGTCTGTATCGGCAGGCAGTGCCTTCGCCGCCCTGACGACCGCGCGGCGCTCACGGCCGCCGGGGCGGTGCCGCCGCCCGCCCCGCTGCCGGATCTCTCCCGCGCACCGGTCCGTATCGCAGCCGGCCCGTTCAAGCCGGCCCGGTCCGGGTCCGGTCCGGTGAGAGTTCGTCCCGACCCCTTCTCCCGAAGAGCGTGCGGCGCTCCTGATCGCGGGGAGCGCGGGCAGCCCGGCGACACCTGGGCAGCCCGTCCCGGCCTCGAGACGCGGAAGTCGTCAGCGTCGCCGAGGTGCCACGGACTGGAGCACCTCGTCGAGCCGCTCGGCGAGACGACCTCGGTCGGTCGGCGCCATGGTGAACCAGCGCCCGCCGCTCCGATCGGGTTTGTGCTGGAGGAGATATCGCCCGGCCACGGTGTCCAGCACGTCGGCACGGAACTCCGACTTCCGAACCCGGCCGCTGAGTGGATCGAAGGCGCGGGCACTGAACTCGCCGAACCGCAGTCGCTTCGCAGTGAGGACCGCGGCCAGCATGTCCGCGTCGGCTGGTCGGATCCCGGCCTGGACGAAGGCGGTGCGCGCCGCGCTGGAATCACGGCCGATCCGCTTTCCGGCGGCCTCGATCTCCTCGGAGGAGCAGCTCACCGACCTGCCCGGGCCCGGCCGATGCTCGGGGAGCAGCCCGGCTGCCGCCCACGGCAGCGCGGAGCCCCGAACCGGGTCGAGGTGAAGTTCACGATCTCGCGGATGGCGATCCTTGGATCCGTGATGGGCGGCGATCACGGCGAACTCCCCGCTCCCCGCGATCACGGCGTCGATCTCTTCCGCGCCGCCGAGTTGAACGAACGCCCAGATCGACAGGGCGGGGCGGGCGAGCGTCTGGAAGGCCCTGGTGAGGAACGGATGCAGCTCTCCCCGTTCGACGAGCCCCTTGCGCTCCATGCCCTGCCAGGCCTGCCGGTGCAGCTGCCTGCGCTCGTCCTCGGTGTCCCCGAAACCAAGGAAGTGAAAGGCGGTCGGCAGCGACGTCTTGAGTGTGGTGAGAATGCTGTCCACCTCTAGGGCGGACAGGGTGATGCGCCCCCTGATGTCCACTGTCAGCCACCGTATCCGGGTGGATTCTCGCCGAACACGGCGGGCGCCACCTTGATCCCGTCGCCGAAGACGTCTTCGGTCTCGAGCAGGTAGTCGGCACGCTTGTGCTCCTTGTCCTCCTCGCCGGGACCCCCGCGTCCACCCGCGCCGCCACCCGCCATGCCGCCGCCCGCGGCACCGCCGCCGCCGGGCCCGAAGCCGCCGCCCGCCGGACCGAACCCGCCAGGCAGTCGTGCGCCGGGCCCGCCCGCGCCCGTCATCCCGCCCGCGCCTGGTCCGCCCGGCCCGAATCCACCCGCGCCGGGTCCGCCGGGCCCGAAGCCGCCCGCACCACCTGGGCCGAACCCGCCGGGCAGCCGCCCGCCACCGGGACCACCGCCGAATCCGCCGCCGATTCCGCCGGGTACACGCGCGCCGCCGGGACCGCCCACGCCGCCGGGCAGCCGTCCTCCACCGGGACCACCTGCCTGACCACCCGGGCCGCCGGGGGAGGGAGGACCGCCGGGAAGGAATCCGCCAGGCCCCGGCTGTCCGTACCCACCACCGGGCGGAGTGGGCCCCACGTGACCCGGCGGCACCTGCGCACCGGGCCCGGGCCCGACCGGAGTCGGACTCGGCGTGTGGTGATCCGGGCTGATGCCGGGCGCAGCCCCGCCGGGCGGGGTGACGCCGTGCCCGCCGGGCGGGGTGACGCCGTGCCCGCCCCCGCCGCCGGGCGGTGAGATGCCGCCGCCTGGCGGAGTCAGCCCTGAACCGCCGCCGGGCGACGGCGGACCGCCGTCACCGGAGCCGCCGGGCAGCCCGCCCCAGCCGCCCGAGCCCGGGCCGCCGCCCGTCGGCGGTGTGGTGATCACACTTCCACCGTCCGGACTGACGTCGGTCGGCGTGGAACCCTTCGCCGAATACATGACCTCCGGCGGCTCCTCGAACAGCGGGACAGAACTCAGCCGCGCATTCGTCTCGTTCTGATAGGCGTACATCGCATCCCGAGCCGCCTGATTCTCCGCCTCATAGGCGTCCATCCGGTCGCCATGCCCGGTCCACTGCGAAGGCAGCACCCACTCGAAGCCCTCCTTGGGCGGCGGAGACTCCTGCCCGTCGGGTGTGTCCAACCTCGCGGTAGTGTATTCGAGATTCTGCAGACTCATCACGTCTCGAATAGCCTCCGCTTGCGCCTGACCTTGGCGTGCATATTCGGCCAGTGGGGCGACCGCTCCCTGCGAGGCGTCGGAGGCTGCGCCGCTGTGTGCGCCTGCCGCTTTACTGAGCGCGGAGTCGATATAGTCCCCGATGTCGCCGAAGGTGATCGCTACGTTGGACCATTGCGCGTAGGAATCATGGAAACTTCCACCATGTCCGGCGCCGCTTACCGCGGACTTCAAATCTCTTGCTGTCCTTCCCTCGAAGGACGCTGACGTGGTGCTCAGGATGAGATCTGCCACGATTTCTCTCTCCTATGCTGCTGGGAAGGCGGGGACTGCGACTTCGGCGACACGGACCGCCTGAGCACACGGATCGTCGTCCTGTTTCATCCCTAGGCTGGAGCTAAATGTAACAAATTGGTCTTCCGCTACTCCGACGTGAATGTAACAGTACATTTCAGTTGCTCCGCCGAGGCTGGCCTGCACTGCCGGGTATCCGGCGACTTCGAACTCGCGGAAGTCGGGATAGTTCTCTTGTAGGACATACATCTCGTGCAAGCCCCTGCGGTCTACGTCGGTCCAGAGGGCTACGCGCCCGTCAGGGTGGTCTTCCGGTTGCCAAGCGCACCGTTGGCTGCCATCGGGTTCCTCCTCGAGAATTCCATCAGGAAGGAATCCTGCAGCTCCTGCGGTCGTCGGTGACAGTAGTTCGCATGGTCCTAGCTCGGCGATATTTCTCGGATTATCTACCGGAGGCGCTAGTCGGTAGTCCTCGTCTCCGGTGGCATCCGAGCCTGTGATTGAGGTGCGATCTGCTGGGGATACTTGGCCGCCCACTTCCTGTGTGCAGGAGGAAATGGTCAGCAGGATGGGCAATCCGGCCAATATCATGGTGGCGTGTATGGTTCTCTTCACGTGTCAGAGCCTCCTTGGCTATACTGCGAGATTCCCGTTTCCTGGAAGGCGTCCCAGGTTTTCTTGAAGTCTTTCTTCATAGGTTGGGCTCGTGGAATGCGATGTTGGGGTGACCTCAAACTCTGGAATCTGATTGACGTCCTCCAGGTTCAAGTAAGCTGCGAGCATTTGTTCGAATTTATCAATGGTTGACGCGATTGCATCTTGATATGCGTTGATGGTGTGTATCAGCGACCCTTTGGACGGGTCTCCGGCTATTCGTGACAGCTGTGTTCCCGAGTTTAGGCTGACTTCGTCGTCGCCTTGTCCGGGTGGATTCTGCGCGAGGTCGCTCGCTCGCTCTCGGAGTTTGTGCAATTCGATAAATGCATACTTCAGATCTGCGATCGCCTGTGGCAGGAGTTCTGGATCGACCTCATACGAATCCCTCATTTGTGTCCTCCTTTTCGCTCTGCTCGCAAGTGGTTCGGTTGCTCTAGATCAAGAACGTTGAGAGGACTGCATCGAGTCCCTTGCGCTGTGTAGCAGCATTCACTGTTCCTATATGTGCCGATTGCAACTCTTGGTTTCGTGAGCCCTTCGGTGGCATTATGTGTAGTTTTGATGTTCGGGCTCGACATCTCGGTCCTCGCTAAGCGTAAGCAGTTGTTGAAACACGGTTGTCGGGGATCGTGCTAGGTTCTGCTGGATGGTTTGGGATCCGAGGATTATTCGAGGTTGGGTAGGCTGGCTTGGTATCAGTGCCTCGGCGAACGTGACTGCTTGGTCGCAGGGGTCGTCTTCCTGGCCGTGCCCGAGGGTGGAGCCGAAAGTGATGAATTGTCTGTCCGAGATGCCCACGTGAATGAAACACGTTCTGTCAGTCGGTCCGCCCAGCGAAGCTTGGACGGCCGGATACCTGCTTACCTCGAATTCGCGAAAGTCGGGATAAGACTCGCGAGGTAGCGAGTACATCTCGCTGAGTCCACTTCGTTCGACATCCGCCCAGATCGTGACGCCGCCTGCTCGTTGCCCTTCCGGCCGCCAGCCGCATCGAGGGGTGTCAGTGCCGGAGAGCGGAGCTTCGGGGACGCCGGTCGGGTCGTATCCCAGGCGGACGGCATCCTCGGAATCGAAAAGGGTGCAGATATCTAGTCCGGACACATCCCTCGGCTCCTGAACAGCTGGTGCGAGGAGGGGAGGAGTCTCGGTGGTTGTTCCATTGGGGCTATGCTGTGTGGTGAAAGGCCCGGTAGACATGGGCTCACCGGGGGGATTTTGGTCGGGTTCGTTCGAGCTGCAGGAAGTAGCGAGAACGGCTGCAAGAAGCGTGCAGACCGCTGTAGTGGTATTGTTCGATGCTCGCATGGCGACGTACCGTGTCCGTTGATTCTTAGGCTGCCACCCTCTTGTTTCCGTGCTGATCCGCGTCGAACCGCAGTTGGTCCAACTGGAAGAGTGCCTCTTCCAGGTCCGCGATCGCCTGCGGCAGGAGTTCTGGATCGACCTCATACGAATCCCCCATCGCATCCTCCTCGTCACTGCGGTCGGCAGCCGGCCGCTCACCGTGGGTCAAGGATATCGGGGGGATATGCCGGTTGTCTGTCGCTTCGATGATCGGCGGAGGGGGATGGATCACGCCTGCGCCGAGCGGCGTGGCGGCGCAGGCGCCGACCTACGACGCAGCGCGGTGATGCGCGCGTCGGGAGCCGACGGGGCCGCCCGGGCATCGCCTCGTCCAGCGGCGTGAACAGAGCGAGGCCCCACATCCGTGATGGATGTGGGGCCTCGCTCGCTCAGATGGTGCGCCGTGTCTGGTTCTCACGCCGCACCATGTCGTCGTGGACAGGACGACTCATGCCGGGTCACGCCACGAAGGCGTAACCCGGCATCAGTCGTTCGAAGGCCCGAACTCAGGTACAGGGACCTTGACGATCACCAGGTTGAGGGCGCAGCCGTCAGGCGAGAGAGCTCCGAAGAGGGTCGACTCGCCTGAACACTCGGCTGAGTCAACCTCGGTATTCGTCGTACCGGTCGTCGTACGAGTCTCCGGGTCGGTCATCATCGGACCGCTTGCC
Organism: Actinoalloteichus hoggarensis; assembly: GCF_002234535.1. Lineage (NCBI taxonomy): Bacteria > Bacillati > Actinomycetota > Actinomycetes > Pseudonocardiales > Pseudonocardiaceae > Actinoalloteichus > Actinoalloteichus hoggarensis. The sequence goes on along the minus strand of NZ_CP022521.1, from coordinate 6,355,561 downwards.
AGAGGACTCGCCGCCTGACAGCTCGCGCTGCAGAGCGTCGAAGTCCGTGGCATGGGTGCTGTACTTGAGCTCCCGGGCCACCTTCGTCTGCTTGGCCTTAGCTCGGCCGCGCCCCATGGCTCGACCCCCTCGCACAGGGACGGGGCGGCCGGGGGAACGGCGGCCCCGTATCGTCTCGACAACTCTTCCTGCCCCCACCGTACCGTGACAGGCAGGGTCGATGCGACGTGGCACCGCTTGTTCGGACGTGATGCCGACCGCTGTGCCGTCGCGGCCCCGACCGTGGCAGGATTTCAGGGTGCCACGATCGTTCGTCGCCTACCTCAGGGTGTACGAGCCGCTGTCCTCCTTCGACGCTACGTCACGGGACAGACTGGAGCGTGCCCTGCGTGCCGGACCCCTCGATCCGTCGCTGGTGGCGGACCGGGAGCGAGAAGTGTGGCTTCGGACACAACTCGCCTCGCCCGTCCGGTTGTTCCCCGGCGACGGGGCGCCCGCGGGCAGACGGCTGGAGGGCCTCACCGACGTGCTGGTGCTCCACCCGGAGGACGTCAGCACCCTCGACGGCCCCGGCACGGGCTCCCGCCCCACCACCGGAAGCGGGGCCGCCACCACCGGCCCGACCGGGAACGATCTGCCGGGGGGCGGGCCGGTCCGCGTCCCCTCGGGGGAGGACGCGGACGCCGACTTCGAGCAGGAGCTGCTGGTCTGTCCGCTCGACATCCGCGCGCGGGCCGCGGCCGGCATGGTCGGATTCCTGTCCACGGCCTCCCCGCCGCTGCTCGCCGAGGCGCTGCCCCTGGCCCCGGATGCCGTGCGGTCCAGGGCCGCCGCGGTGGTCGCCGAGATGGCGGGCGGCGCGGTGCACGTGGTGAGCTCCACCTGGAGCGTGCCGCTGCCGTGGTTCTCGCTCGTCGACCCGGCCGCCCGTCGCCTCGTGCTCGCTCCGCTCGACGACCCCGAGCGAAGGGTCAGCTGGCGGGTGCCGCTCGCGGATGCCCGCAGGCGGGCTGAACACGCCCACGGCGTGGTGCGGGAGTCCATCGGCCCGGAAGGCCCCGCGGCGCTGTTGCGGGACACCGGACGATGGCTGGACCACTTCCACCCCGACTCCGCCCTCGAACTCGACTACGGCGGCCTCGTGCAGCTCATGGACGACGAGGAGCTCTCCGAGGACACCTCGGCGCAGGACGTCCATCGCATGGTCGAGGCCTTCGAGGAGGGCGAGGCCGAGGTGATCGCCGAGCTGTATGAGAAGCTGCGCGACTTCTGGGCCGAGGTCGCCTCGCGGGAGCGCTTCAGCTGAGCGCGACCGCCCGGTCGAAGACGTCCGGCAGCATCCGTACGTCGCCGACCCGACGGCCCGCACCGAACACCGGCTCGGTCGCGAGCGCGTCGAGCGCCTCGGACGGGGCGACACCGAGTTCGCGCAGGGCGCCGACCAGGACGGGCAGCCGGGCCCGCGCATGGCCGTCCTCGATCTTGATCGCGGCGGCCCGCCCGTCGGGGAGCGCGACGGCGGCGACGCCCTCCGCACCGGCCTTGCTCAGCAGGCCGGGTACGGCGGTCATCATCGACTCGTCCTCGCGTCCGGTGCCCGACACCAGGAACGGATGCCTGCGCATGACGTCCGCCACTCGCCGTCGCGGCGTGCCGACCGGCGCCTGCACGAGACCCGCGAAGGCACGGGCGAGACCAGCCAGCGAGAACGCCGCCAACGGGGCGCCGCAGCCGTCGACGGCGGTCGCGGCGGCGGGTTCCCCCGTCGACTCCTCGATGGTCCGGCGAATCTCGACCTGCAGCGGGTGCGACGGCTCGCGGTAGTCCTCGGTCGACCAACCGGCTCGAACACAGGTCGCCAGCATCGCGGCGTGCTTGCCGGAACAGTTCATCGCGAGTCTGCGCGGGCCGTGACCCGCGCGCAGCATCGCGTGGCGGCTCGCCTCGTCACCCGGGAGCGCGGCCGGACACTGCAGGTCGTCCTCCGTGAGGCCGTGTGCATGGAGCACGGACTCGACGCGCCGAAGGTGCTCGGGCTCCCCGCTGTGCGAGGCGCAGGCCACCGCCAGGTCGGCGTCCGACAGTTCCAGGCCGCACCGCAGCATGCCCAGCGCCTGGAACGGCTTGTTCGACGAACGAGGGAACATCGGGACGTCGACCTCGCCGACGCTGCGCGCGGACAACGCGCCCGCCGCCCACAACGCCACCGAACCGCGGTGGACGCACTCGCGGAATCCCGAACGCACGACTTCGACCAGGGGGACGCTCATGTCGACGACGGTACGGGCCCGCCCCGGCCGGGAGAGCGGGGCTACCGCGCCTCGTCGTCCGCAGGCTTCCGAGGCGCGGGGCGGTCGCTCTCGCATGCCTCGGCGAGCAGCTCGTCCACCGACGCGCGGCCCTCACGGTACCGACGGGCGATCTCCGCGTTGAGGAGGTCGACCACGTCCTGAACCTCACGCCGCCGCAGGGAGACCGACGCCTCCTCCTCGCCGTATCCCTCGGCGGCCTCGATGAGCTCCGCATCGGAACGGGAGGTGACGTCGGAGAGGTCCACGTCGGAGACCAGCGCCTCGACATGTCGCCGTCGCGCCTCGGCCCGAGACGGCTCCATCGTCTGGTAGCGGCCGGAGCCGGTGGCGGGCCCGACGGCGTTGCGGGCCAGGATGTCGGTGAGCTGTTCGACCACCGAGATCGGTCCGTTCTCCTCACGCCGGATCTGCTCGGCACGCACGATGTCGATCCGTGCGTGCAGAAGCCTGCGCAGGTAGGAGAGGTCGGTCTCCTCCTGGGCCGCCTCGTCCCGCAGCGCGCGCACCTCGCTCAGCGGCCTGGTCTGGACGCCCTCCAGATAGTCCGGGGCGAGTACCCGGTCTATCCGCCTTCGGCCGCCAGGTCGGACCTCGATCACGGCATTGTCCTCAACGACATCGGTCCGTCCCACTTCATCCGAGTCTCCGGGTGCGCGTCATGCCGGCCTGTCGACGGTCCATCGGCTCACCACGAGCCGCTCGACCACCGATCCTTGCGTGAACACACGTCGACGGGCAACCGCCTGCCGGATTCTTCCGCATCGCCGCCCGGCTTCGAGCGGTGCGATGTCCCTGTTCCGCACGCGATCCTGACACAGGAGCGAGCGTCAACCACGCAAACGCTGCGCAGCCACCCGACCGGGTGGTTCTCCGGTGTCGGCGGGCACCGAATCGGGGTCGATGGATCCGGCGACCCGTCGGTCCTCGCCGCCCACCGTCAGTTCCGCGTCGATCGGCACGTTCCGCTTGATCAGAGCCAGGGCGATCGGGCCCAGCTCGTGATGCCGGATGACACTGCCCACCCGGCCGACGGCACGATCGCCGTCGGTCACCGGGTCACCGGTCTCGGGAAGGACCTCGGAGGACCCGTCCAGGTGCAGCAGCAGCAGGCGCCTCGGCGGCTTGCCGACGTTGTGAACCTTGGACACCGTCTCCTGCCCTCGGTAACACCCCTTGCTGACGTGGGCGGCCGAGGGGACCCAGCCCAGTTCGTGCGGGATCGATCGATTGTCGGTGTCCAGGCCCTGTCGGGGGCGGAACGACTCGACCCGCAGCGCCTCGAAGGCCCAGCTGCCCGCGCGACGTGCGCCCGCCTCGGTCAGCCGCTCCCACCAGGAGACCAGTTCGGGCCTCGGAACGAGCAGGTCGACCGTGTTCCGGCCGGGCCAGGGCATCCGACGCGCCAAGCCGCCGCCGGGCAACGCCGTCACGGCGTACCGCGCCGCGGGCGGTTCGACGCCCACGGCGGCGAGGACCGTGTCCGCCTCCGGGCCCGCGACCGACAGCAGCGCCCAGTCGGCGGTCACGTCGCGCGGTTCGACCTTGGACCAGAACCGCATCCCCTCCAGGTAGCCCGACAGCGACTCTGTCCTGCCGCCGATCGCCCCCGTCACCGTGGTCGACGCCTCGGAGTCCAGCCAGACCGTTCCATCGAGGTGGGCGAGCACCATGTGCGCCTCCACCCGGCCCTGGCCGTCGAGGATCAGCGCCTCGGTTCCGGTCGCGTCCGGCAGCGCCGTCACGTGCTGGGAGAGCATCAGGTGCAGCCAGCTGAGCCGTTCCTCGCCCGGCACCGCGATCACCGTGCGATGGGACCGGTCCACGACCACCGCGCCGCGAGCGGCCGTGCGCTGTTCGGCGAAGGGATCGCCGTAGTGCCAGGGCACGCCGGCGTCGGGAGAGTCGTCCGGCGGCGGCACCGCGCCCGGCGAGGCGAGCAGCGGTGAGGAGGTCGAGGTGGTCACTGGCAGTCCCTTCGTCGCGCGGCCGCACGCTCCGGCGTGCGCGCGACGATCTCGCTCTGCGCCACGTCTCGGGGGAAGCCGTCCACCGCGAGCACACGCCCTCGGGCCACGATTCCCCATGGTAGACGTCGTCTGGGAACGGTGACGGCGGCCGATCCGGCGATCGCCGCCTCGCTGGAGTGACACCGACCACGGCCGGAACACCGGGCGGCATACTGTCGGGCTATGACGGTGCTTGCGTTGTTGGACGGAACGATCGTCGACCACACCGCTCCGCTGCTTCGCGTGGACGACCTCGCGGTGCAGCGCGGCGACGGGGTGTTCGAGACGATCATGGTGATCGACGGTCGACCGAGGGAACTGGGCCCTCATCTGGATCGGCTCGCGCGATCCGCGGCACTGCTGGACATGCCGCCGCCGGACCTGGCCGCCTGGGAACGCTGCGGCCGGATCGTCATCGACGCATGGCAGGGCGGGCGGGAGATGGCGCTCAAGCTCGTCTACTCCCGGGGCGTCGAGGGCGCGGGACCGACGGCGTTCGCCATGGGAATGCCCGTGGGCCCCGAGACGATCCGCAAGCGCACCGAGGGGATCGCGGTGATCACGCTCGACCGCGGCTACGCGGCGGACCTCCAGGAGCGGGCTCCGTGGCTGCTGCTGGGCGCCAAGACCCTGTCCTACGCGGTCAACATGGCCGCGTTGCGGCACGCCGAGCGCAACGACGCGCAGGAGGTCATCTTCACCGCGACCGACGGCACCGTGCTGGAGGGCCCGACCTCCACGGTGGTGATCGCGCAGGGCCGTACGTTGCGCACGCCGCCCGCGAACAGCGGAATCCTGCCCGGCACCACCCAGCATGCCTTGTTCCGCGCCGCCGAGGCGGCGGGCTGGACCACCAGGGTCGAGCCGATCCGTGTCGAGGAACTCTGGGACGCGGACGGCCTCTGGCTGGTCTCCAGCGTCCGGCTGATCACCAGGGTGCTGACCCTCGACGGCAAGGCCTTCCCCGAGGAGGAGCAGCGGGCGGCACTCCATCGGGAGATCACCGAACTGTTCGAGTCTCAGTACGCCTGACCCGGCCCGCCGACGCGGGTTCCCCCGGTGTCGCGCATCGGGGGCGCTCGCATGGGCGACGAGGACATCGGTGACGAGGGCGCCTGCACGGGCGACGGCGAGTCTGGAGGCCGGAAGCAGCCCACGACGCCAGTCAGGCGGCCCGTCCGTCTCGGATCGCCGTCACCACGGCTGACCGCACCACCGGCGCGGCCGACCTGCGACGGGCGGTCGTCGCCGTCGAGCATCGTGAGCCGTGCGGGTCCCGCGGGGCTTGACGAACGGCGACACCCGGCCGGACAGACCGATGCCGCATCGGCATGACGACCGGTCGGGTCCCCTCAGGGATCTCACGGACGGCGAGCCGATGCCCGCGCGGCGCGGAGGCCGGTATCGGGCCGCTCGTCATCCTGGGAATCGTGTCGAGCCCCGGCGGGTGGTCCGCCGCGTCGAGAGACGGCTCCGGCCGGCCGGGCGACGAACCGGGCCGGGCGGACCCGCGGCCGCACGCGCCGATTATCAGGACGAGGCGCGGCGTCCCGCGTACGGGGCGTCCGCCCGCGCTGATCGCGGTGCGCGTCCGGCGGGCTCAGCCGACGACGCGGCTCAATTTCGCGGAGATGTGCGGCGCCAAGGGCTTTCCGCCCAGCGAGCGTTCCTCCACGTAGGCGAGATCCCCGTCGGGGACGACGCCGTACAGACGCTGTGCCGCGCTGATCTCCTCGGCGGAGCTCGTCCTGGCCACCGCGTCGGTGCCCAACTCCCATGAGGTCTGGTTGCGCGGCTTGCCATAGAAGATCTCGACGACGCCGCCGGAGTGGGCCAGAACCAGTTCGATCGTGTCGTCGGGTTGCGGCCGCCACCAGCCGACCTCACGGGACCCGGACCCGAGGACCTCGCCGTCGGCGTCGAGAAGCCAGGACCGCGCCTCGTAGTACAGGAACGGCCTGCCGTCGTGCGCGAAGGTGATCTGCTGGCCATAGCGATAGGGCTCGTCCAGCGAAGGATGCTCCGCGACCCCTTCACCACGCCAGACACCCACCAGGGGCAGCAGCGCGAGACACGCCGAATGCAGCTCGGGTCCCATCCGCAGGTTCGCGGTGTCCGCCGGAATCGGCAGGTCCTCGAACTGCGGCAGGTTCAGTCCGCGTGTCGCCTCGGCTCGTTCGGCTGCCGCCTGCACTGCGGCGTCACCGCTGATGGTGTTCGGCTGCTCGTCGGATGTCATGTCTCGGACTCACTCAGCGCTGGTCGCTGTACAGCCGATAGACGACGTAGACGGCGAACCACAACACGAGGACCGTGGCCAAGGCCAGTAGGCCGGTAAAGAACAGTTCCACGCTCGGAGCATACCTTTCGGCAGACGGGGACGGTGGAAGGCAAGGCGTGGGCTCGCCCACCACCGATCACGTCGACGCTCGCCGCGGACCGGCGCGTGCGGACACGGTCTGCCGCAGTCGGCGAGGTCATGCGGCGAGGTCCGGCTCGCGACGACAGGATCAGCCCGCTCGCCGGATCGCGCCCGCACGACCTCCTAGGTCAACGCGATGTCCGCGCGATGCAGCCCCGCGTCCGCCGCGACGATCTCGGCCTGCCCTCGGCCCGACTTGTGCAGAGCTCGAACCGTCCAGGTGCCCGGGGCGGCGTAGAAGCGGAAGTCTCCCGTCGGTGCGGAGACGACCTCCGCGGTGAACTCGCCGTTCGCATCCAGCAGACGTACGAACGCGCCGGAGACTCCCTCGCCCCCCGTGTGCACCCGGCCTGCCACGACGACCTGGTCGGTCCCTGCCACGTCTTCGGCACGGGTCGCCGTCTGCTCCGGTGCTCCGCAGCTGCTCATGATCAAGGCTCCATTTCGTGTTCGCGGCCCGGTCGTCGTCCGATCGGGACAGGCTCGGTGACACGGCCGGGTCGGACTCTCGGCCCGGCCCGGCGGATCAGCCGGACTGGGCCGCCGACGGGTTCGACACCGGAACACCGATGAGGCTGCCGTACTCGGTCCACGATCCGTCGTAGTTCTTGACGTCGGACTGGCCGAGCAGCTCGTGCAGCACGAACCAGCTGTGCGAGGAACGCTCGCCGATCCGGCAGTAGGCGATGGTGGCCTTGCTCCCGTCGAGACCTGCCTCGGTGTAGATCTCTCGAAGCTCGTCCTCGGACTTGAAGGTGCCGTCCTCGTTGGCCGCCTTGCTCCAGGGCACGTTGACGGCGCCCGGGATGTGGCCGCCGCGCTGGGCCGCCTCCTGCGGGAGGTGGGCGGGTGCCAGCAGCCTGCCGGCGAACTCGTCCGGGGAGCGGACGTCGACCAGGTTCTTGGTGTCGATCGCGGCCACGACCTCGTCCCGGAACGCCCGGATGGAGAGGTCCTGCTCGCTCGCGGTGTAGCTGGTCTCCGGACGCTCGACCGCGTCGGACGAGAGCGGCCTGCCGTCGAGCTCCCACTTCTTGCGGCCGCCGTCGATGAGCTTGACGTCCTGGTGGCCGTAGAGCTTGAAGTACCAGTATGCGTAGGCGGCGAACCAGTTGTTGTTGCCCCCGTAGAGGATCACGGTGTCATCGTTGCCGATGCCCTTGCTCGACAGCAGCTTCTCGAAGCCGGACCGGTCGACGAAGTCACGGCGGACGTGGTCCTGGAGGTCGTTCCTCCAGTCGAGCTTCACGGCTCCGGGGATGTGGCCTCCGTCGTATGCCGTGGTGTCCTCGTCGACCTCGGCGAACACCAGTCCAGGTGTGTCGAGGTTGGCCTCGGCCCATTCGGCGGTCACCAGGAAGTCTTCGCGGCTCATCTCGCTGCTCCTCGTGTTCTCGTCGCGGTCTCGTCGCGATCGTGGTCGTGGTCGAATGTCGATGCCGGGGTGGTCGATGCCGGGGTCTCCCGGATCGGTCGATGTCGCGGGTACTCGACGTGGGCCCGACCCACCGCGGCGCCGTGCGGACCGCAGGTGGCGCGTGGGGTCAGGCGAGATTGGACGGACGGGATGCCCGGAGCCGCTGAACCAGCAGGTAGAGCTCGCAGCCGAGGCAGAGGCCGAACACCGCGTTGAGCAGCGCCGCCACCAGCGCCAGGGCGGTCGCGACGACGCCGAGCGTGGTGAGCCCACTCGCATAGCCGATGACCCCGACCACGCTGAACACGAAGCCCACGCCCTGGGAGAACTGCACGGGTGCGGTCGGCTCCTGCTCCCCACGCCCGCGAAGCCGTGGCCTGATCAACCGGCGATAGACGAGACCCCACGGGTTCAGCCGCAGGCCGACGAACGCGCATAATCCGAATAACAGCGCCTGGGCCCCTAACAGCCGCCAGCTCTCGGTGAGCAGGACGACGACGAGGATCAGACTGGTCATCGCGGCGGAGAACCGAGGCCCCCGCGCATCGATCAGCTGTGCATCGGACATACGACCTCCATGACGGTTTCGCGGTGAGAGAAGTCCGTCCGAGGCGGGCGAGCGCGGTGGCGAGAGGTGATGCGACGTCAGCCGTACAGCGCTACAGCCCGGTCAGGAAGTGCGACAGAGACTGCTCGCGAGGCGGCAGAGGTCTACCGCGCGGCGTCTGGTCAGCAGGAAGTGCACGCCTGCGACGGTACCGGAACGCCCGCTGGTCGGGAAGCTCTCTCAGTCCTCGGAATCCGGGAGCTGATCCGCGGAAGGCGGGGCGGGATCTTCGGAACGCGGGGCGGGCAGATGCGGGCGCAGCGCCGTCAGCAGCGCCTCGCGACGCGGGACGCCGCCGATCCGGAACAGCTCGCGCCCCGCCGGGTCGAAGGCGATCGTCGTGGGAGCGCGGTGCACACGTAGCGCCCCGACCAGGTCGGGACGGTGGGTGACGTCGAGATCCACATGGCGCACCGAGGCCGACTTCGCCGCGACGTCGGCCAGCAGGGCGCGAGTGTGCCTGCAGGGCGCACAGAAGGTGGTGGACAGCTGAAGCAGCGTCACCGTCGAAGGCGGCCGTGTCGTCGGATCGGCGACGGTGGCGGTGGCCGTCAGGGCCTCCCACACCGCCGCGGGCAGCCCGGAGGGCTCCGGGGCGGGCTCCGACGGCTCAGCGGTGACCCGGACCCGGCCCTGCGCGCGACGATGCAGGACGCCGACCAACAAGGCGGTGGTGACCGCCGCCAACACGGCCGCCAGACCCGCCATCGCGCCTCCCGAACACTCGTCTCGCTCATCCGGAGGGAGAACGTCGGCTCCCCACTCGACCTCGTTGGCCACGCCGCGGCCTCAGGCGGCGCGCTGCCACGGGCCCCTCCGCCCCTAGTTGCGGATCACCACGTCCCGCGCGGTGCCGCCCGCGATCAGCGCACCGTGCTCGGCACGCACGGAGGTGGGCGTGACGTCCAGCGGCAGTCCACCCGGATCGATCCGGGTGGTGAAGGTGCTCAGCACCGCATCCTGGATCTCCGCGGGAAGTTCGAGCGCGCCGGTTCCGGGATCGATCTCCAGCCGCCTCGGCTGGATCTCGATGATCCCGTCGGTCAAGGAGAGCGTGCCGACGACGGTGATCTCGGTCTTGTCGCCGCCGATGTCCTGGCTCCCGGTCAGTTGAACGGTGGCCGTCGTGCCGTCGTCGACCTGTTCGGGCCCGGCCCCCTCGGCCGCCTGCTCGCCGCCTTCCTCGGCACCCTCCTCCGGCTCCACGAGCTCGCCGGTGAAGGGTTCTATCCGGAGATCGGGGATGTTGATCAACCTGCCGATGTCGCTGGCCGTCAGCCGCACGAGGCCGGCCACCTCGTCGACGCGCACCTCACGGAGCGTGCCGCCGACGATGTCGGAGAACGGCACCCGGACGTGCCGCAGGGTCGCCTCGATGTGCACGTCCTGAAGCTCGCCGACCCGCACCCCCTGAGCCTGCACCTCGACCTCGCGGTAGTCGCCTGCCATGGCTTGGACGACGAAGGGAAAGCCGTTCACCCTGACGGCGGGGTCGTCACTGAGCCCCAGTTCCGCACGCAGCCGTGTGGAGACCTGGTACTCGGCCGCCGCCGCGGCACCGTAGTCGGCGGCGGTCAACAGCCCCGCGACGATCACCAGGACGATCAGTAGTCTCTTCAACGCTCGGTACCCGCCTTGATCAGCTGTCGTTGCCGGGTCACCTTGAGGGCGTTCCCGTCAAGCCACTGTGCCATCCGATCCACCAGCGCCGGCGTCATGCCCGTCTCGGCATGCCGGATATCCGGCTCGATCCACAGCTCGCCGCGGGAGCCTGCGGCCGAGTGGAGCTGCCGTGCGTGATCGGGGGAGAAATAGTCGTCCTGTTCGCCGTGCACGAGTAACAGCGGCGTGGGATGGATGCGTTCGGCGGCCTCCAACGGCGACACCGGGACCTGCTCCCAGGCTCGATCGAGCCGGACGCCCACCAGCGGCGCGACCAGCCTGCCGTGCGGCTGCTCCAACAACCAGTGGACCCGCCGCATCGCCGCCGTCTCTCTGATCCACCACCGGGAGGGGCCGCTCACCGCGGCGACGGCCTCAGGCCGGTCGCCGGGTTCGGCCAACGCGGCGTGCCGGATCATGATCGAGGCGCCCATCGAGAAGCCCAGGGTCGCGACCCGGTGGAAGCCGCAGCGTCGTGCGTAGCTCACGGCCGCGGCCACGTCGAGGATCTCGCGGTCACCGACGGTGGAACGCCCGCCGGAGCGGCCGTGGCCACGGAAGTCGAAGGCGAACACCGCCGCCCGCCGGGCGAGTCGGACGAGGCTTCGCATGACCGCGGGCTTGCGGACATGGTTGGTGAAGCCGTGGCCGACGACGATCGCGAGATCGTCCGCCGTCGCGGAGCGTCGCCGCCGGGCGGGGGAGCCCGGCTGCCTGGGCATCAGGACGCCGCGGAGGGGCACGTCGTCGGCGGTGCGGGCTGTGATCTCCGCGATGAGTGCTCGGTCAACGGTGGTCACAGGGGGTATCCTTCCTGATGTCCGGAGGGCAACGGGGCCCGGTATGCGGGCAGGTGGGTCACCTCGCTGCCCGGCGGGAAGGAGCCCCGACATGTCCAGCCTGGAACTCCTGCTTCTGACCTCCGCGCCGAACGCGGGGGCGGTACTGCCCGCGCTCCCCCTGCTGCCGCACTCGGTCCAGCTCGGCACGCCGGAGATCGTGGGCCTTCTCGAACGTCGCCCCCATGATGCCGTCCTGGTCGACGGCACCCAGGACCTCGTCGCCGCCCGCAGGCTCTGCGGCCAGCTCGCGGCGGCCGAGATCGCCGCCCCCGTCGTCGCGGTCATCGGCGAAGGCAGCCTCGTTGCCGTCAACGCGGACTGGGGCGTGGCCGAGATCCTGCTTCCGACGGCAGGCCCGGCGGAGGTCGACGCCCGACTGCGTCTCCTGCACGGGAGGGCCGAGCGGGAGGCGCGGTCCGAAGGCGAGATCCTGAGCTTCGGGGAGCTGATGATCGAGGAGGCCACGTACACGGCGCGGCTCCGAGGCAGGCCGATGGAGCTGACCTACAAGGAGTTCGAGCTCCTGAAGTATCTCGCCCAGCACGCGGGTCGCGTCTTCACCCGTTCGCAGCTCCTGCAGGAGGTGTGGGGGTACGACTTCTTCGGCGGTGCCAGGACGGTGGACGTCCATGTGCGGCGGCTGCGGGCGAAGCTCGGGCCGGAGCACGAGCAGTTGATCGGCACGGTCCGCAACGTCGGCTACAAGTTCGTCCGGCCCGGCGGCCAGGCATCGGTGCCCGCCGAGCATCGGTCCGGGCACCGGCTCGCCCGGTACGGCGCCGACTCGTCCGACCTGCTCGCCGGCGCCACCGGCGAGTCGATCGTTCGTCCGGCGGCGGCCCGCCGCTGACTCGGCGGCCTGCTCCGGCACCGCTCACGCAGCCCGCCGGGCCGCCAGGATCGTCTGCGGGAAGCCCGTAGTGTGCTGGCCCTCGCGTTCCACATTTCATCGAACCCATGTTCGAATGATGCCCGTGTCGTGTCCTCTGCGGCCACGAATCGCCGGGTGATCCACTCCAAGGTGTGAGCCTGCGCCCTGCGACAAGGTCGCAGTCGGCGGTCTGCCGGTCCCCGGCCCGGCGGCGGGTTACCGTGGAGCGCGTGACGATCACGAGCTGGCACAACGGTCTTGTCGACGAGGTCGCCGACGAGGTGATCTCACTGCTCACCGAGGCGACGAAGGCGGACGGGCGAGCCCCCGTCTCGGAACGGGGACTGGCCGCGCTGCGGCGGCGTGGCCCGGCCGCGGTGCAGGTGGAACAGGTCCGGGCCGACGTGGGCGGGACGGAGCACTTCCTGGTTCGCGAATCCGGCGGCGGCCTGGTGGGTTACGCGCAGCTCGACACCGAGACCGACAGCGAGGGCAGGCCGGTCGCCGAACTCGCGGTCCGACCCGCCGCCCGGCGCGGCGGCGTGGGCACCGCGCTCGTTCGTGCCCTGCTTGAACGCATTGGACTGCCGGAGCAGCCTGCGGAGCCCGCAGCCGACGAGCCGCCCGTCACGCCCGCCTCGCTCCTCGTCTGGTCGCACAGCGGCCACCCCGCGGCGAGCAGGCTGGCCCGGCGTTTCGGCTTCCATACCGTTCGCGAGCTGCGGCGCATGTGGGTCGACCTGACCGAACACCCGCCCGGTGACGTCTCGGCTCCCTCGGACGTGTCGATCAGACCGTTCCAGGTCGGCGGTGACGAGGCCGCCGTCGTCGAGGTCAATCGACGGGCCTTCTCCTGGCATCCGGAGCAGGGCGGGATGTCGGAGGCCGACCTCGTCGAGAAGGAGTCGGAGACCTGGTTCGATCCGGCGGGCTTCCTGCTGGCCGTCGACTCCGACGGCGGCCTGCTCGGCTTCCACTGGACCAAGGTGCATCCACCGGGTGCCGCGGCTGGGGACGCCGTCGGCGAGGTGTACGTGGTCGGCGTCGACCCGGATGCTCAGGGGCGAGGGCTCGGCGGCCTTCTCACCAGGGCAGGACTACGGCATCTGGCTGATCGAGGACTGCGTCACACGATGCTGTACGTCGAGGCGGACAACCCGGCGGCGATCCGTGTCTACGAGCGGCTGGGCTTCACCCACCGTGACAGCGACATCCAGTTCGGCCGATAGCCGCGGTGCTGCCCGGTCACATTACGGAGAGCAAACGCACAGGTCACGACCAGGCTACGCGATACGGCCACTAGTGGTGGGTCCAGTCACTTCCCGTGTCTTGTTCACCTTGCGTTCACCTCTTCAGCGGCCGTCGTCCACCCCGGCTGCCTACCTTCGCATCGGGCGGCGACCTGCCGCTCGATGAACGTGCAGGCTTCGCACTGGAGGAACACTGTGAAGATCAAGCGGCACTCTGCTGCTCTCGGGCTGGTGGCGGCGAGTGCGCTGCTGCTCTCGGCCTGTGGCTCCGACAACGCGGCCCAGGACGCGAACGGCGACAGCGGGTCGACCGGCGGGGAGCCGACGTCCGCCGAGTGCGGCGGCGTCGACCAGATCGTCGCCGAGGGCGCGTCCTCGCAGGCGAACGCCATCGACGAGTTCGCCGCGGTGTTCAGCGGTGAGTGCGCCGGACAGAGCCTGGCCTACAACCCGAACGGCTCCGGCTCGGGCCGTCGTCAGTTCATCGCCGGCCAGGTCATGTTCGCGGGTTCCGACTCCGCGATGGACGAGGAGGAGCGGGCGCAGGCCGAGGAGCGGTGTGGCAGCCCCGCCTGGCACCTGCCCCTGGTCTTCAGCCCGGTCGCGGTCACCTACAACCTGCCCGGTGTCGACGAGCTCGTGCTGCCCAGCGAGGTCGTGGCCCACATCTTCAACGGCACCATCACCACCTGGGACGACGAGGCCATCGCCGCCGCCAACGAGGGTGTGGAGCTGCCGGACACCCCGATCACCGTCTTCTACCGCAGCGACGAGTCCGGCACCACCGGCAACTTCCAGGACTACCTGACCGTCGGCACCAACGGCGCGTGGACCCAGGGCGAGGGCGAGACCTTCGCGGGCGGCGTCGGCGAGGGCCGCGGCCAGTCCCAGGGTGTCGCGGAGGCGGTGTCCAGCACCGAGGGCGGCATCACCTACGTCGAGGTCTCCTTCGCGAACAACGCCGACCTGGGCATCGCCCAGATCGACACGGGCAGCGGCCCGGTGCCCCTGACCGACGAGACCGTGGGCGCGGCGATCACCGGTGCCGAGATCACCGGTGAGGGCAACGACCTGACCATCGACCTCGAGTCGGTGTTCGGCACCACCGAGGCCGGCGCGTACCCCATCACGATGGCGACCTACGAGATCGTCTGCTCCGAGTACGAGGACCCCGAGGTGGCCGCAGGCGTCAAGTCGTTCCTCAGCGTGGCCGCCACCACCGGCCAGGAGAACCTCTCCGAGATCGGCTACACGCCGCTCCCCGCCGAGTTCCAGGAGCGCCTGCTGACCGCGATCGACGAGATCGCCTGACCCGTCAGGCATTAGCCCGATCGGGTAAGAGAAACTGAGCGAGACGCAATGAGCGACTCGACGCGCCGGGGCCGCTCTCTGGTAACAGGGAGCGGCTCCGCCCCGTCACCGGATGCTCCGGAGGAACCCATCAGCACGGCAGTCGACACTTCGAGCAAACCCGTCCGCCGTCCGGGCGACCGGATCTTCCGAGGCTTCGCGCTCGGCTCTGGCACGTTCGTCGTCGTCCTGATCGGCGCGATCGGCCTGTTCCTGCTGTTGCAGGCCATCCCGTCGCTCGCAGCGAACCAGAGCAGCTTCCTGTTCTCCGGAGACTGGAACGCCTCCAACCCGAACGATCTCCGGTTCGGCATCCTCTATCTGCTCTACACGACCGTGTCGGTGTCGCTGCTGGCGCTGGTGCTGGCCATGCCGGTCTCCCTCGGCATCGCGCTGTTTCTCACGCAGTACGCGCCGAGAAGCCTGGCCCGGCCGTTCGCCTACATCGTCGACCTGCTGGCAGCGGTGCCGTCGGTGATCTTCGGTCTGTGGGGCATCCAGGTGATCGGCCCCGCGATGGTGCCGGTGGCCGAATGGCTGAACACCAATCTGTCGTTCATTCCGATCTTCGAGCAGGGCAACGTCAGCATCGCGGGGGCGGGGAACATCTTCACCGCGGGCGTCGTGGTCGCGGTGATGCTGCTGCCGATCATCACCGCCATCAGCCGTGAGGTGTTCGAGCGCACGCCCCGAGAGCACATCGAGGGCGCGTTGGCGCTGGGCGCGACCAAGTGGGAGGTCGTGCGCACCACGGTCTGGCCCTTCGGCAAGTCCGGTTACGTCAGCGCCGCCATGCTCGGCCTGGGCAGGGCGCTCGGCGAG